>USKR01000059.1 GCA_900555215.1 uncultured Ruminococcus sp. | reverse complement strand
TAGCCTTCCCCGATAAACGGATGTGCATAAAACCGCGATCTGTCTTTTGTGACCGCAAGATTTCCCATCATTTCCCTGCCCGCTGCACTGTCCCGAAAACGTATTCCGGTGACAACTACCTCTTTCGGGCCTTCCTGCATGATGTATCTGGCAAGCTTCTCCGCCATATCCACGATCCCGGCACTGCCCGGAGCGATTTCTGTATTTTTATACCCGGCTTCCGCGCCTTCCGGCTTTGCAGCCACGCACGGATCTGTATCTGTCAGAAGACAAAGTTCTGTGAAATTCGGCGTGATGATATCTGCTCTTTTTGCCAGATGTTTCATATCCTCCTGAAACTCAGAAGAAAACATATCGAAACGGGCTCCGTTATCACCCATGATCGGATCCACCAGAAGGAATGTATCCTCCCTGTAAAATGTCTCCAGAAATTCAAGGGCTTTCCCAATCTGGCGGCACCCTGACATAAATCCCATATAGATCCCGTCAAACCTGACATCCATTTTTTCCCATTCGCTCTGGATCTCTGTCATTTTATCCGTATAGTCATCATAAAAATAACTCGAATATCCCGTCTGCGCGCTCAAAACTGCCGTCGGCAGAGGGCAGGGCTGCACGCCCATCGCAGCAATCACAGAGATCGCCGCGGTGAGAGAGCAGCGTCCAAAGCCGGACAGGTCGTTTACTACTGCGATTTTCTTTGCCATGTACTTTCCTTTCGCCGCCGCTCTTACTATGCTAATTTACATTTCTGCGGATCGGCTTTAACACCGCCGCTGAATGCCGTCCCATATTGATGACGATCTCGCCGTTCTGCACGATGTACTCGTCATAAGCGGTCGTATATCCATTCTCGTATGTATAGACAAGCCGTTTCATCCTGCCTTCCTTCGGCACGCCGGACAGCCATACAGGAATAGTGATCTCTTTCAGCTCCTTACTGTTGTTCAGGACAACGATTATCTGCTCGCCCCCCTGGAACCTGGCATATGCAAGAACATTATGCGCCGCAAAAAGAAGCTTGATGGAACCTTTTCTCAGCGGTTTTTCCTCTTTGTGTATCCAGATCATCTCTTTATGAAATTCCAGAAGTTCTTTATCTTCATTCCCCCACGGGAATGTGCGCCTGTTGTCCGGGTCAGTAAATCCGCACAGCCCGACCTCGTCCCCATAATAAATGGTAGGCGCGCCGACCCATGTCATCTGCACAACGACCGCTTCCCTCATGACCGCATGGTTTACGCCTTCCTCCGCCGCCTTTGCCCCCACATGCTCCGCACGTCCGACAATATGATTCGTCCGGGTAAGGAACCTTGAATGATCGTGGTTTGACAGCTCATTCATCGCTACCTGAAGGGAGGGTGTAAGCATACTTGCCATAAAATGCCTCATCGTGCCCACAAAATTGTCCGGGTTTCCCCACAGGTCCGTTCGGCGCTCGTCACTGTGCTTCTCCATTCCGGTCAGGAACCATGTAAGAGGCTCCATGAACGCATCGTAGTTCATGACACTGTCCCACTCGTCTCCCTGGAGCCACTCGATCGGATCCCCATAATGCTCTGCCAGTATGAGCGCTTCCGGATTCGCCTTTTTCACCTCAGAACGGAAACGTTTCCAGAACATGTGGTTATACTCGTTGCTGCATCCCAGATCCGCTGCCACGTCAAGTCTCCATCCATCCACATTATACGGCGGAGAAACCCATTTCTTTCCTATGTCCATTATATATTGCTCAAGCTCAGGTGAATCTTCATATGAAAGTTTCGGAAGCGTATCATGCCCCCACCACCCGTCATAGCTGCCATTGTAGGGCCATGCTTCATTCCGGTTATCAAAGAAGTGGAAAAACTCTCTGTATGGACTGTCAGCGCTCACATAAGCGCCCTTCGGATATTCCGGCTGCTGCTCATAGATCCGCTCTCTGTCCATCCATTTATTAAAGGAACCGCAGTGATTGAATACTCCGTCCAGTATCACCCTCATTCCCCGCTTGTGCATCTCTTCTACAAGGCGGGCGAACAATTTATTACTGGCCTCCAGATTACGAATATCCCCTGTGCGCTTCTGATACTTAGTGGCATGGATATTGTCCTGAGCGCCCGCGGGAAGCACATCGCCTCCGTCTTCAACAATCTTTCCGTAATGGGGATCAATGTAGTCGTAATCCTGGATGTCATATTTATGGTTAGACGGAGAGACAAACAGCGGGTTAAAATAAACCACCTCAACTCCCAGTTCCTGAAGATAATCCAGCTTATCCATCACTCCCTGGAGATCGCCTCCGTAAAAATTATGGATATCCCTTGCCGCAGGCGTCTGATTCCAGTCTCTGACCTTTGTACTCGGCTCGCCTATATAGATATACTCTCGGTCTTCCACATCATTGGCAGGATCACCATTGCAGAAGCGGTCAACAAAAATCTGATACATAACCGCTCCCTTTGCCCAATCCGGAGTAGAAAAACCCGGAACAATAGTAAAGGCATAGTAATCTTCTCTGTGGTCCGATACTCCGTATCGGTTGAAATACCAGATCTGTTCCCCTTTTTTTATTTCGAACGAGTAGCGAAAAGGTTCTGTGCCAAGCTGCCATTCGATCTCATAAAAATCAAAGTCGTCTCCCGAACAGACTTTCCACATAGCATGGCTGTCTTCCCCTGTAAGAAGATTCACCTCTTCCACATCATTATGTGCTGTCCGGAAACGCAGAAATACCCTTTCATTTACCGCCGGTTCCGCAGGACTGACATAGTCCTGCGTACCGTCACAGAACAGCGCGTCTCTGTTCATAATTTAAGCCCCCTTAGTCTCGCTGTCCTCATCAAATAATGCCTCAAACTCGCTCCTTGTGATCTTTTCCTTCTCTAACAGAAGCTTTGCGCACTTATCCAGGACGTCATGATGCTCCTGAATGATCTTACGAGCCTTCGCGTAACACTCATCGATGATCCGCTTTACTTCTTCATCGATCGTTCCGGCAACCTTTTCACCATACCCTCTTGATGTGTGTCCGAAATCTCTTCCGATGAATACTTCGTCACTGTCATTATCGTAATTGATCAAACCTAACCGTTCGGACATACCGAACTTAGTGATCATTGATTTTGCGATCGCTGTTGCCTGCTTAATATCCTGAGACGCCCCAGTGGTGATGTCATCGAAGATTTCCTCCTCTGCCACCCGGCCGCCCAGCGCCACAGTGATCTCCTGGAGCATATGCCCCTTTGTGTTAAACATATCATCCTTCTCCGGGAGCGGCATGGTATATCCGCCGGCCCCTCCTGTCGGAATAATAGACACACTGTAAACCGGTCCTACATCCGGCAGGGTATGGAACAGGATCGCATGCCCTGCCTCATGATAGGCTGTGATCCTCCGCTCTTTCTCAGAAACAATACGGCTCTTCTTCTCCGGACCAATGCCCACTTTTACAAATGCATGACGGATATCCTGCTGCTGGATAAACACTCTGTTATCCTTCGCCGCCAGTATCGCAGCCTCGTTTAACAAATTCTCCAGGTCCGCGCCGGTAAAGCCTGCCGTTGTCTGCGCGATCTGACGCAGATCTACGTCATCGCCCAGCGGTTTATTCTTTGCATGAACTTTCAGGATTTCTTCCCTGCCGCCCACGTCCGGGCGCCCTACGATCACATTCCGGTCAAACCGTCCGGGACGAAGGATCGCCGGGTCCAGGATATCTTTCCTGTTCGTTGCCGCCATCACAATGATTCCTTCATTCACTCCAAAGCCGTCCATCTCCACGAGAAGCTGGTTAAGCGTCTGCTCCCTCTCGTCATGACCGCCGCCGAGACCGCTTCCCCGCCGTCTCGCCACCGCGTCAATCTCATCAATGAACACAATACACGGTGCGTTTTTCTTCGCATCCTGAAACAGATCGCGCACACGGGACGCTCCCACTCCCACAAACATCTCTACGAAGTCAGATCCGGAGATACTGAAAAACGGAACTCCCGCTTCACCTGCCACTGCCTTTGCAAGCAGAGTCTTACCTGTTCCCGGAGGTCCCTCCAGGAGGACGCCCTTTGGTATTCTGGCTCCCAGCTGTACATATTTTTTCGGCGCCTTGAGGAAATCCACGATTTCTTCAAGTTCCTCTTTCTCTTCTTTCAGTCCCGCCACATCCGCAAACGTGACTTTGATCTCATCCTGCCCCGTCATCCTGGCGCGGCTCTTCCCGAAGTTCATCGCCTTTGCATTCGCCCCGCCGTTCTGCCTGTTCATCAGATAAAAGATGAGGAATACGCCTGCAAGCGTGATCAGAAGCGGGAGAAGCACCGTCGTAAATACAGACTCTTCAGGTATTGCGGACATACTGTAGTTTACTTCATGATCGTCAAGAAGATCTTTCACATCCTCCACATCAGAAACATTCACAGTCCTTGCCACATCCTCATCCTTCAGCATGAATGACACCGTACCCGTGGGCACGGCGCGGTTCAGGTCGATATATACGTCGGTCACATTGCCCTGCCGGACCTGGGAGACAAAATCCGTATATCCCATCTCCTGGCGGTGCATCTGCATCCTTCCCGCCATCCAGAGAGCAGCCACTACGATCACGACAAACATCAGGACCGTAGATATATTAATGCTCCTGTATTTTCTGTTATTATCCAAAACTATACTCCTTCCTATTCCAGACCTTCCACTACCCCGATGTAAGGAAGGTTTCTATATTTCTGGGCATAATCAAGCCCGTATCCCACAACGAATTCATCCGGGATCTCAAATCCGCAGTAATCCACTTTCACATCCTTCACCCTGCGCTCCGGTTTGTCAAGAAGCGTGCACAGCCGCATACTGGCAGGATTTCTCTTCTTAAGGACGTCCATCAGATAATACAGCGTATTACCGGAGTCAATAATATCCTCAACGATCAGCACCTCTTTATTCTCGATGGACTCATCCAGGTCTTTTGCAATACGCACAACCCCGCTGGAAGCAGTCCCGTCTCCGTAGCTCCCCACGCACATGAAATCCATAGATACCGGCACCGTGATACGCTTTGCCAGTTCACACATAAAGAATACGCCGCCCTTCAATACACAGATGAGATGCACCTGTTTCCCTGCATAATCCCTGCTGATCATCTCTCCCAGCTCCCTGATTCTTTCATCAACTTTCTCCTCGGGGATCAAAACCCTGATCGTCTCTGCCATTTCCTTTTTCCTCCGTTATCTTTATCTCAAGAATTTTCTCGGTCCTGCTGTTGACATGGTACTCCCTGCTCATTCTGTAACCCGGAATCCATATGATATGATCCCCGTCCGCGATGAGCAGCATACAGTCTCGTTCTTCCCGCGGGATCTTCTCATTCACAAAAAAAGCTTTCAGCTTCTGGCGGCTTCCCTTTTCATCAATCACAAGATAATCGCCGCCCTGCCTTGTTCTCGCAGAAAGACTGTATTTTATTATATCATAATCAATCCATTTCGTGTAACTTTTTTGCGGGATCTCTTCGGCTGCCGAGACATCTGCGTTTTCCACAAACCGGCACACGATCCGCTGTCCTGTCCCGGGGACCACGGTCTCCCCCGGAATACGAACAGGGATTTCAAAACTCCCTCTGTTTTCTTCCCTCTTTTTGATGCGCACCCCGGCATATGTCCGCTCCGCCTGTATTTCTCCGGGAAGGTCAAGTTTCCTCCCCGGCTGTTTTCCAAAAAGATCTGATACCGCGTTCACATGCGTGGTCCCGATATCACGTTCTCCTCCTCTGACCCGGGCAAGGCATCTTCTTAAAAGCTGCGTCCGCACAGCAGGCATCTCCTGCCCGAAGTTCTCCTTATCTATCTCCAGCGCCTGGGGCTCTCTGGCTTTTATCCCACTTTTCACGCCGGTCTGGGGACTTTTTCCTGTTTTTACACATTTCTCCCACGCAAGTTCCACGCCCCGCTCCAAATAATCCCAGATTTCCTGAGCCTGCCGGGACAGCTCATCGAGATGTGCCGCGGTTCCCCTGTTCACCTGATCCTCCAGCATGGGCAGAACATTGTGCCGGATACGGTTGCGCGTATAATCATCTCTGCTGTTCGTCGCATCCTCGCACCATGATATCCCCCGGGCTTCAAGATATTTTTCCGTCTGTTCTCTCGTAAGCACAAGAAGCGGCCGTATCCATTTTCCTGTTACCGGACGGATACCTCCAAGTCCTTTCAGCCCGGTGCCCCGCGCCATATTGAGAAGTACCGTCTCCGCGTTGTCATCTCTGTGATGGGCGGTAGCGATCTTTGTTCCTCCATCCTCACGGCACATTGTCAGGAATGCGGCTCTGCGCGCCGTGCGCCCCGCCTCCTCAGGAGATTGTTTCCGTTTCCTGGCAATTAATTCCACATCTTCATGAAAAAAACGGCACGGCACGTCCAGCTCCTTGCACAGATCTCTTACATAGTTCTCATCCCGATCCGCCTCGGCGCCGCGCAGCCCGTGGTTCACATGGCATGCGATGACACTGAAGCCCAGTTCTTCCCGAAGCGCGCAGAGCACAAAAAGCAGGCATACCGAGTCCGCTCCGCCCGATACACCTGCGATCACCACGTCACCTTTCCCGATCATGCCGTGTTTTCTGATAAACTTTTCCACTTCTCTCTCTTCATTTCTCATCATATGTAAACTATAACCAATTCATTCCCAAAAGTAAAGAGCTCTAGGATTCCCATATCCCCACCGCCAGCACTGTCATGTCGTCCGCCGGTTCTTTCCCTGTCCATGCCAGCACCTGCTCCAATATATGGTGCGCCATCTCCCTCGGGTTAGAAATCGCGCTCCCCTGTATGATCGTCTCCAGCAAAATATCCTGCTCGCCCACGGGCAGAGCGTCCAGCACCCCGTCCGTTACCATTATCACAAAATCTCCATCCTCCAGTTTCCGCTTAACTGAATCTATCTCTATATGGTTCATCACACCGATCGGCAGGCTGGTAGAACTCAGGTGTTCAACACTGTCCTTTTTCTTTATAAATGTGGAGGATGCACCCGCCTTTATGATCTCGCATTCTCCGGTGTACAGGTCAAACACTGTCATATCCACCGTGGAATAATGAATTTCTTCCCTTCCAATGACCAGAGTGGTATTGATCATCTGGATTGCGGTCTTCTCCGGGAAACCTGCTGCCATCAGCTCTTCAAGCAATTCTATGACCAGCGTGCTCTCCCTGCACGCCTCCTCTCCGGACCCCATACCGTCCGAAAGCACGACCCCCCGCCGTCCGCCAGACATATCCATCATGGAAAAATTATCTCCGGAAATATTCGCAC
>USKR01000058.1 GCA_900555215.1 uncultured Ruminococcus sp. | reverse complement strand
CTATTGATGGAATACGCTTATACGTTTTTGAAGCTTCATCAACTTTATGTGCACATAGTGGGAAAACATCTGATCCAGGCTGGAGCAGTCTGAGATCATGGTCGAGGTCAGGTCGCTTAGATCCCGGTTTCCGAAAAAACTCAATGGCAGCCGGCGCAGAGTCTCTGCCAGGTTTACCCGGCGGCTGGCACTCTCCTTATAGGTTGCCAGATAGAGCGAAGCATACTGAAACCAGTGAAGAATAAACAGCAGGAGCAGGACAGCAATGCCAAAGCCTGTATAAATCCAAAAGCCATCCATAGGACTGCCTCCGTTTTCCATGGAATCCAAAAGCTGCTGAGCTGTAAACAGGACGGCTCCCACCGGAAGCATCAGGCTTAAATTGCACACAAAGCACCAGATAACGGCTTTCACCAGATCCTTTGCCCCTTTTTCACTGAGCGCAAATAAGTGCTGTAATTTTTTTGTCATACCGATTCCTCCTTTCCAACCTTCCACTGGGCGCTGCGCTGGTAATCCTTCCACATGGAGGTATAAACACCATGCAGTGAAAGCAGGCTTTCGTGACTGCCCTGTTCGATAATCTTCCCGCCGCTCAGGACAATGATAGAATCCGCATTTTGTACAGTAGACAGCCTGTGGGCGATCATCAATACGGTTTTGTTTCTTGTCAGCACTTCAAATGCTTTCTGAATGTGATGTTCATTTTCAGGGTCGGCAAAAGCAGTTGCCTCATCCAGCACTACGATGGGGGCGTCTTTCAAGATGGCCCGCGCCAGAGCAATCCTCTGCTGTTCACCTCCGGAGAGATAAATGCCTTTCGTCCCAACCACAGTATCCAGACCGTGTGGCATTTTTCCCAGAATGTCATCACACTGTGCGGCGTGGGCGGCAGACAGAACTTCATCTCTGGAAGCCTCCGGTCTGGCGGCCCGGATATTTTCCAGAAGACTCTCCTTAAACAGCCGGGTATCCTGAAAGACAAAGGCCACTTGTCTCATCAGATCTTCCGTGTTCATCTCCCTGATATTGACTCCGCCAATCGAAACGGTACCTCTGTCCGTATCCCAGAAGCGGGGAATCAGGCTGGCAGCTGTGGTCTTGCCGCCTCCGGACGGTCCCACCAGCGCCGTAACCTGACCGGGGCGGACAGAAAATGACACATCATCCAGAGCCGGCCGATCCGCGCCCGGATAAGTAAAGGTTACATGATCAAAGGATACGGCGGCATTTGCCGGATGTTTTGCTGCTTTTGATTCTTCCATGGGTTTCTCATCGAGGATTTCATCCAGACGGCCCACGGCTTCGTCTGCTTCCATGACAGCCTCGCTCATATACATGATCCGGTTGATCATTTGGCCGCAGGCGGGAGCAAACAGGGCGTAGAAGATAAAGTTGACAAGCACTGTGCGTATATCCCCGCCGGAGGACAGTAACAGTGCCGCTGGGATCAGCAGGGCGAAGGCTCCGTTGATAAAAGTCAGGAAACAGGTCTGCCCCACACGGCAGCTCATGGCGTACTGGCTGGCCAGATCGCTGTAATCCCTGATGGCAGCGTAAAAAGCCTTGAAGGAGTAGACTGTCTGCTGGAACATCTTAACCACAGGAATACCACGTACATATTCCACTGCCTCACCGCTCATGCGTTCAATTTCCTTCTGGTACCGATGGAAAAATCCTGCATTCTTTCCGCCCATCATCAGGCACATGGAGAGGAGGGCAAGAACCATGGTGAGCAGGCATAGAAGCCCCATTTTCCAGTCAAATAGAAACAGCATCAAAATGGCGGCAATCGGCGTGACTATGGTTCCCGCCAGGTCCGGGAGTTTGTGAGCCAGCAGATCTTCTGTAAGTCCGGCGTTGTCATCAATAAGTTTCCTGAGCCGTCCTGACTGATTTCCTGTAAAGAACCCCAGAGGCAGCTTCAGCACGTGGGCCATGGCAGTACGCCGGATGTTTCGAGCGGTACGAAAAGCAGCAATATGAGTAGACATGAGTGCCGCAAAATACAGGGCGATACTGCCGATGGCAGTCCATACCGCCGTCCAGCCCCAGCGGGCCAGACCGGAGGTCCCGCCAAGACCGGGCCAGGTCTCCAGTACCTTCCTTGCTGCCAGCCAGACGCATACATAAGGGATCAGCCCCAGTATCGCAGACAGGGCGGAAAGGATACAGCCCAGCAGGGTAAGATTTTTGTGCCCGCCTGCATAACTTAAGATGCGGGACAGGCTGCTTTGTTTTTTTGCTTTCAAAGATATACCTCCTTTGCGCTTAAATATTTATCATGAAGTTAGAAATAACTAACCATCATGCAAAAAAGATGGGGGCTACGGCCCCATCAGTTTCAGCCATCCGGCTGTATAAAAGTCCCTGAGCTGATCTGTATAGCGCAGGGCCCTGTCTTTTGGCATATCGTGTATCACGACCTCAAAGATCCCGTTAAACATGCCGCTGGCAATGATATGACACATCTGCTCATCCAGCTCCGGAATATTATGTCCAAGGCGGCGAAGGACTTCCATATATTTTATCGTGTACTCTACTTCTACCTCAACCATATTGTGGACAAAATGCTCATAGCTGGTGCCTTCTGACCTGCACAGCAGCAGTTTTACTGGTTCCCGGTGCTGACAGATGTATTCCACCATCCAGTGGATACAGTTCGAGGACTCCACCCCCATGTGGTCTGGCTGCTGTTCTTCGGGGAGTTCGGCGAAGGAGGTCTGTGCCTCCATAAACTTCCCCATGAGGGCGGCGGCATGAGGTTCCACAATGGCGGTAAACAAAGCCTCCTTACTGGAAAAATACCCATAAAAGGCGCCGGTCGTCACGCCGGCCTTTTTTACGATCTGACGCAGAGACGCGCCCAGAAACCCCTTGTCAGAAAATTCTTCCATAGCTGCATGTAAAATATTATCCAATGTGGCAGATGATTTTTCCTCCATAATACCCTCCGTATAACACTGTCATATAACAATGTTATTATATTGCGCAGAATGGGATTTGTCAATAAGAGTCCCTTTCTTTTGTTAAATTAAATAAAATTTTTTTTAACATTTCCAGAAGTAAATTAACAGAATCCTGACATGATCACAGCTTATTTTTAAACTTCCTGTCGGAAAATATAACCGACTTTGAAATAAAGGAGGAGGTTTTTTAATGAAAAAGGCAGTATCAAAACGAGTGATGTGTTTTGTTTTTGCGGCAGCACTCGTATTTACAACGATCCTGACCTCCCTGGCAGGGCAGAACAGGATCCAGGTACATGCAGAAGGAAGTCAGACAGCAGTTGTCTCATCCGGTACTACGCAGTGGCAGTACAGAGATGATAATGCTGTGCCGGCAGAAGGCTGGAAAACAAGTGAAGCAGTCACTGGCGGCGAATGGAAAACAGGAACAGGAAGCTTTGGGGCAAAAAATGGATCGATCGCGGATCTGGGCGGAGGATATACACCGCAGGTACTTTTGAATCAGTACATTGGAGGGACGTCAGATGATATCCCGGTCTATTATTTCCGTACCACATTTGACGTGGCTGATCCTGCCAGAGTGACAGCGATCACAGGAACTGTAATCTATGATGATGCGGCTGTCGTTTATATCAACGGACAGAAGATTGCAGGATTTGATGACGGCAGTTTTGACAGTGCCGGATATGGAGGGTCCAATGCAAGCACACCAAAGACGGGGGAGATCCGGTACACAGATATCCAGGCACTTGGGCTGAAAGCTTCAGGAAATGTCGTTGCGGTGGAACTTCATAACGGAAGACCCAGTAGCTCAGATGTTTATTTTGATTTCCAGAGTCTCGTGCTGGACACAGAAGAGCAGCCGGTTCAGGCAGCAGAGATCAAAGGTCTCTCTCTTGAGATCGGGGCTGACGAGACACAGAGAAATGTGGCATGGCTTGGCACATCTTCCGCAGAATCCTATCTCCAGGCAGCAGAGCGTCCTGCGGACTATCAGGACGGTGACGAGTTCCCGGCAGACAGCGCTGTGACTTATACAGCAGTGCAGACAGAGTCTCAGGTGAGCGGGTTCAGAAGCAGCAAAGCAGTGATGACAGATCTGAAGGAAAAGACTTCATATATTTACCGGGTGGGAAATGATGAAGGATGGTCAGATACATATACTTTCACAACACAGGAGTTCGGAGCAGGAAATTCTTTCAGTTTCCTGTTTGCCGGTGACCCGCAGATCGGGGCCAGCGGTAATTCCGGATCTGATACAACGAACTGGCAGAACACTTTGAGAAGATCATTGAATGCGTTTCCTGAGACAAGTTTCCTTTTGAGCGCAGGAGATCAGGTAAACAGTAACAGCAGTGACACAGAGTATGACGGATTCCTTTCACCGGATGCGATCCGCTCGATTCCTCTTGCAGTGAATGTAGGAAATCATGACAACGGGAATGGACGATATACAGATTACTATAATATGCCGAACCTGTCATCTCACGGCGTGAGCAACAACACGGGCGATGGAAGCGGCGATTACTGGTTTGTTTACAATGGCGTGCTCTTTATGTCTATTAACTCTAACAATACAAATACATCCGAGCACAAGGCATTTCTTGAAGATGCATTGGAGAAAAATCAGGATGCGCTGTGGACTGTGGTAACATTCCACCATTCTACATACAGTGTGGCAAATCATTATACGGACAGTGACATCATACAGCGGAGAACAGAGCTTTCGCCAGTGTTTTCTGAATTGGGCATTGATGTTGTGCTGATGGGACATGACCATTACTATACAAGGACATACATGATGGAAGGCAGCAATCCCGTGATCCCGGAAGGAAATAACGTACAGCTGGGAGAGGAAGCTCCTTCTGTTGTAACAAATCCTGAAGAAGGGCAGGTATTCTATCTGACGGCGAACTCTGCATCAGGAAGTAAATATTATGGGAAGAACGGAAGCCTGGGGACAGGATGGCCGGAGTATGTAGCTGTGCAGGATCAGAGTAACCGGACGAATATCACAAATGTAACGGTCTCTGAAAATGAGTTCCGCGTGGATACCTATTATACGGACAATGATGAGCTGGAGCTGATGGACTCCTTTACGATCAGACGGACAGAAGCTCCGGTAATTACAGTGCCCTCTGCGGAAGACGGAACAACAAAAATCGAGGTCGGACAGGCGTTCAATCCGATGACAGGGGTCACTGCACAGGATTGTGACGGAAATGACCTGACAGAAAGAGTGTTTGTGACTGTTTACGAACTCAGCGGCAGCGGTGAGACACAGGTGCAGTACGTAGATACATCCAGAGAAGGAAGCTACCGCATCGTCTATGAGGTGACAGATGCATATGGAAAATCGGCAGAAGCAGAGCAGCTTGTGACCGTTATAGCAGACGGCGGAACGACAGATCCGGATAATCCGGGTGGATCAACTGATCCGGACACACCGGGCGATGGAAACCAGGGTGGAACAGACACGCCGGGAAGCGGACAGAACGGAAATAATCAGACTGGAGAGTCTGTCCCGGGCGGCGCTGTCAAGACAGGAGATGAAAGCCTTCCGTCAGCACTCTATATTGTAATCATGGCGGCAGCAGCTGCGGCAGGAACAGCGGCATTCATGCAGCGCCGGAAGAAAACAAAATAAAACAGAAAGCTGGAGGAATAGTGGAAAGACAGAAAAGAACGTGGATGAAGAGCAAAAGGAAAGCCGGGACAGATCTGGCGGTGCTGTTAGTGATGGTCATTCTGGTGATCACCTTGTGCATCGCGAATAAGGCGAATCCCATATCCTATGAAATGTATACATCAGAGGGAGTCACTTACGAGAAAGGGACTGTGACTCAGATCCTGGAGGAAAATCTGGAAAAGGAGAAGGGGTCGGACCGTTACAGGGGCACTCAGGTGCTCAAAGTCCTGATGAAGAGCGGTGACCTGGAGGGTCAGGAGATCGAGGTGTCCAATGAATTGAGCAGCACCCATAATATCCTGTCCGGCGTGGGGCAGAACCTGGTCATCAAGGTAGATGCACCGGAAGGCGTGACACCGTTTTACAGCGTTTTCAATTATGACAGGACTACGGGAATCCTGATGCTCCTCGCCATGTTCGCTCTGTTAATGATCCTGACAGGAGGCGTGAAAGGAATAAGGAGCATGCTTGGACTTGCGTTTGCAATGTTTCTTATCATGGCGTTCCTCCTGCCGGTGATCTATCACGGATGGCCGCCTGTGGCAGCAGGTATTATCACGGCGCTATTGATCACAGTGTTCTCCATGGTGCTTTTAAACGGCATCAGCAGGAAAACTGCCGTGGCATCAGCAGCAACGATGGCAGGGGTGTTCGCGGCAGCGGTGATCTATTATATCTTTTCGTCGATCCTCCACCTGAGCGGTTTTAATCTGGAGGAAGCAGAGGAGCTGATCCTTATCCAGAACAATACAGGAATGCAGGTAGGAGAACTGTTATTTACCGGCATACTGATCGCTTCTCTGGGAGCGGTGATGGATATGACAATGTCGGTGGCTTCGTCATTGTTTGAGATGAAACATATCCATCCGGAAATGACGAAGAAAGAAATATTCCAATCCGGGATGGTGATCGGGAAAGACATGACCGGCACCATGTGCCAGACGCTGGTCCTGGCTTTTGCGGGAACCGGTGTGGCGGCGCTGCTCGTGCTGATCTCATACGGCAGTACATTCAACCAGCTCCTGAGTTCGGATTATGTTTCACTGGAACTGATGCACAGCCTTACCGGCAGCATGGCGGTGATACTGGCGGTCCCGATCACTGCGTTTATCACCGCGGTGGTTTTGGGGAAGAATCCGGAGAAGGTGCAGGAAATGCAGAATAAAAGTGATTATGACAGAATCTTGTCATTAAGAGGGAACAAAAATGAATAGAAAAAGGAAGAACAGGAAAAAACGGATACTGGCAGGAGTCCTTGGCGCGGCATTGCTTTGTACAAGCCTGTCGGCAGTGGGGTTCGCGCAGACGGGAGTCTTTTCGGGAGAAGAGGATTATACACAGTACGTTGATCCGTTTGTGGCGACACAGGTAGATAACGGACAGCAGTTTCCGGGGGCGGTATCTCCGTATGGGATCGTGAAGCTGAGCCCGGATACTTATCCGCATACAAATGATGACCACGCGGGATACGATTATGCTGAAGACCAGATCGCAGGATTCTCCCACACTCGCGTGGAAGGTGTAGGAGGCCAGGGCGCAGGGGGAGACGTGCTGATCACCCCGACTTACGTGCAGTACACAGGAAAACCGTCCATGGAATCCAGGGCGCAGACCTTTTCACATGAGAAGGAATCAGCTTCCCCGGGGTATT
>USKR01000057.1 GCA_900555215.1 uncultured Ruminococcus sp. | reverse complement strand
GTCTTTCCCAAATCGTGGAACCGGAACCAGAGCTGCATCCCCGCCCTCCACGAATACATCTTAAAATAATCCGCGGTTTTCGGCCGTTCTATCGTTCGTCCGTCCCACCCACAAATCCAGATTTACTCCTGCGGACCTGCTGCAACAAGCGCTTTTCCAAGCTCATTGCTTTCGTATTTTTTAAAGTTCTTGATGAATCTTGAAGCCAGATCTTTTGCCTTTGTCTCCCACTCGGAAGCATCAGCATATGTGTCTCTCGGATCAAGGATCGCCGGATCAACTCCCGGAAGCTCTGTCGGAACTTCGAAGTTGAAGTACGGGATCGTCTTTGTCGGAGCTTTCTCGATAGATCCGTCAAGAATCGCGTCGATGATACCACGTGTATCTTTGATTGAGATACGTTTACCTGTACCATTCCATCCTGTGTTTACAAGGTAAGCCTTTGCTCCGCTTTCTTTCATTCTCTTAACAAGCTCCTCTGCATATTTCGTCGGATGCAGCTCAAGGAACGCCTGTCCGAAACATGCTGAGAATGTCGGTGTCGGCTCTGTAATGCCGCGCTCTGTTCCTGCAAGTTTTGCTGTGAAACCTGAAAGGAAGTAATACTCTGTCTGCTCCGGTGTCAGTGCGGATACCGGCGGAAGCACGCCGAACGCGTCAGCGGAGAGGAAGATTACATTCTTTGCTGCAGGAGCCGCGGAAACCGGACGCACGATCTTCTCGATGTGGTCGATCGGATAGGATACACGTGTATTCTCTGTTACGCTCTTATCTGTAAAGTCGATCTTTCCGTTTTCATCAAGTGTCACGTTCTCGAGAAGCGCATTTTTCTTAATTGCGTTATAGATATCCGGCTCGGAATCTTTGTCAAGGTCGATAACCTTTGCATAGCATCCGCCTTCGAAGTTGAATACACCGTTATCATCCCAGCCGTGCTCGTCATCACCGATCAGAAGTCTCTTCGGATCTGTAGAAAGTGTTGTCTTTCCTGTTCCTGAGAGACCGAAGAAAATTGCTGTATTCTCCCCGTTCATATCTGTGTTTGCAGAGCAGTGCATAGATGCAATACCCTTCAGCGGCAGATAGTAGTTCATCATAGAGAACATACCTTTCTTCATCTCTCCGCCGTACCATGTGTTCACAATAACCTGCTCGCGGCTTGTGATATTGAACATAACTGCAGTCTCTGAATTCAGACCCAGCTCTTTGTAATTCTCAACCTTTGCTTTGGATGCGTTATAAACAACAAAATCCGGCTCAAAATTCTCAAGTTCTTCAGCAGTCGGCTGGATAAACATATTTGTAACAAAGTGAGCCTGCCATGCCACTTCCATAATAAAGCGGATCGCCATGCGTGTATCCTTATTAGCACCACAGAATGCATCTACAACAAAAAGTCTCTTATCAGAGAGCTCCTTTTTCGCAATCTCTTTCACAGCTGCCCACGCTTCCTCAGATGCCGGATGATTGTCGTTCTTATATTCATCAGATGTCCACCATACAGTGTCCTTGGAATTTTCATCCATTACAATGTATTTGTCTTTCGGGGAACGTCCTGTATAAATACCTGTCATAACATTGACAGCGCCAAGCTCGCTTACCTGACCTTTGTCAAACCCTTCCAGATTCGGGTTCGTCTCTTCTTCAAACAATGTCTCGTAAGAAGGATTGTGAACGATTTCCGTAGTTCCTGTGATACCGTACTTAGTTAAATCAATCTTTGACATGTTACGCTCTACCTCTTTCTTTCTATAATATTGCCTGCCAGCGCTTCCGGATTTCCGGCTGACATCGGCGTATCTTTGATTATACAGAAGAATTGACAAAAAATCAACAATAATCTTACCAAACTTTACTATTAATTGAAAGTTAATATTTTTTAAAATTCATCTTTCAAAAAATAAATCAGGAAAAATCAATGTCTACTTGCAATAAAATGCAGGATTTTATAATAAATCCTGCATTTTATTATGATTTAATATTTAGCCGCCTCTGACTTCCAAACCCGTCCTTCAGCGGTCTTATTATGATATGCTTATACAGTCTGACCGATCAGAAATATTTATTTCTCAGTCTTGACGTATAAACCGCAAACCATACAAGCACCACAAAAAATACGATCATTCCCACCGTGTCCACAACTGCCATCGGATACACATAGCAGTGGATCATATCCAAGATCCCGTAAATAAGGGCAACAAGCCCAAACACAAGAAGCGCGGGTCCTACTTTTTTTATATAACCGTCTTTGTCCTTGCACTTCTTATATATATAATCTTTTCCCAGGAGAATAGATGCATTGATCTCCCCGTCTTTTTTCATTTTTATATAGGAATAGATTGCATAAACGCCGCAGGCAAATACAATAATTCCGATAAATCCCCAAATACTGTTCACATTTTCCATAGTGCCCACTCCTTCTCACAACCGCACATTCTATACTCCAAGGATTTCTTTTACTGTCTCTTTCATACGGTCCGCATCACATTCACGGCAATGTCTGATCTCTGCGCTGCGTATCTCCTCGATCGCCCTCGGGACTTCTGTCCCTGAGATCCTGCTGAGCTCATCGATCAGGTCAAATTCGTCCGCTGCCGCATACTTTTCATCAATCGCGCTCATCACACTGTGGATAAACTTATACGGGCTTGCCGTAGAAGCCACAAGGCATTTCCGGTCATCTCCGCTGTTTCTGCGGTACTTTGCACATACAGCCGCAGCCACGGCAGTGTGAGTATCCATCACATATCCAGTACTCTCATACGTTTTCCTGATGGTGTCGCGGCACTCTTCCTCCGTTGCGTAACCTCCGGCAAAATCCGAAAGATTCTCCCGCATTTCCGAAGTAATCTCATACACTCCCCGGTCCTTTAACTGCGCCATAAGCTGCGCATCCTTCTCTGCATCCTTTCCTGCGGCCGCATAGATCAGCCTCTCCAGGTTGCTTGAAATCAGGATATCCATAGACGGAGACGATGTCAGGATAAACTCGCGGTTTCTGTCGTATACGCCTGTCTCAAAGAAATCAAAGAGCACCTTGTTTTCGTTGGATGCACAGATCAGCTTCCCGATCGGCACGCCCATCTGTTTTGCATAGTATGCAGCGAGAATATTTCCGAAATTTCCTGTAGGAACCGTCACATTGAGTTCCTCTCCCTCTGTGATTTCCTCATTTTCAAGCAGCTTTGCATAGGCGTACACATAATATACGACCTGGGGCACGAGGCGCCCGATGTTGATGGAGTTCGCGGACGAGAACTGATACCCCGCTGCCGCCAGCTCTTTTTCCAGTTCTTTATCCTCAAACATCTCTTTGACCCCACTCTGGGCGTTGTCAAAATTGCCGTGGATCGCCACTACGGATGTGTTCTCTCCCTTCTGGGTCACCATCTGCAGCTCCTGGATCCTGCTCACTCCGCCTTTGGGATAAAACACAATGATCTTTGTCCCCGGGACATCCGCGAACCCTGCCAGCGCAGCTTTGCCCGTATCTCCCGAGGTCGCTGTCAGGATGACAATTTCCTTTGTGACATCATTTTTCTTTGCCGGCAGAATAGAGAGCGCCATATCTTTAAAAGCGATCGTCGCGCCATGAAACAGTTCCAGATGATACGTATCTTCCACCTTCACAAGCGGGGCGATCACCTCCGTATCAAACTTGGAATCATAAGCGCTGTTGATACAGTGTTTCAGCTCTTCCTCTGTAAAATCTGTGAGGAACTGCTTCATCACCTCATATGCAGTTTCCTGATAAGACATTCCTTTAAGCTCTTCCATCGTCACATCCAGCTTAGGGACATACTCCGGCACGAAAAGCCCTCCGTCATCGGCAAGCCCTTTCAGGATTGCCTCGGATGCCGTGACTTTTTTCTCTCCATTTCTTGTACTGTTGTATAATAGATTCATCATTCTACCTCTTTTTCTTTCTCCTTACCCGTCTGAAACTTGACAAAAGCACAGACTGCACGGACTTTCTGCTGCATGGTATTATATCACAGGTCGCATTGGTTAGCAATTTAAGAATTCTTCCGCCTTCCCTTCAAAATGATGGCCGCGATCCCGCACACTGCCATCAGCATAGGATAGACCAGATACGGAAGCATATCAAAGGGAGTCAGCCCTGTCAGCGTAGCCGCGGACAAAAGCTGCGCCCCATAGGGGATCAGCCCCTGCCCCACAGAAGTAAACATATCGAGCAGCGATGCGGAACGCTTCGGATCCACGCCGTATTCATCGCTGATCTCTTTTGCAATGGGGCCAGACATCACGATGGCGACTGTATTGTTCGCCGTACACAGATCCACCAGGAAGGCCAGCAGAGCGATTCCAGCCTGAGCGCCTCTCTTTCCCCGTATCCTGCTCCGGATCAGTTCCAGGATAAACTGTATTCCTCCGTTTGCCCGCACAAGAGACACAATGCATGCCACGATGATCGAAATCACTGTGATATCATACATGGAAGTCACGCCGTCCCCCACTACGGTAAACATTTCCGAAAGGACAATATTTCCAGCCCCCACCCCAACAATGAGAGAAATAACGATGCCGCCGATAAGCACCACAAATACATTGATCCCGATAAGGGCTCCCACAAGGACTACGAGATACGGCACTACCTCAAGGAGATTATAATCGCCGATTTCTTTGATCTCATAGCTCATTCCTCCGGTGACGAACCAGAAAAATACTACGGTTATCACTGCCGCAGGGAGGACAATGAGGAAATTTGCCTTGAATTTATCCTTCATCTCGCAGCCCTGTGTCTTGACAGCCGCGATCGTGGTATCCGAAATCATGGACAGGTTATCTCCGAACATAGCGCCGCAGACCACTGCCGCTGTACAGACTGCCATTGAAAATCCGGTCTGTTCGCTGATTCCTGCCGCAATCGGGGCAAGGGCCGCGATGGTCCCCATGGATGTACCCATGGACACAGAAATAAAGCATCCGATCACAAAAAGCCCTGCCACCACAAAATGCGCCGGAATCAGAGACAGCCCCAGATTCACAGTGCTGTCCACTCCGCCGGCTGCTGTCACTGCCCCGGAAAATCCCCCGGCGCAGAGAAATATCAGGCTCATTGTAATAATATTTTCCTCGCCAACCCCTTGGGCGATCAGCCGGATCTTATCCTGGTATCCCACTTTCCGATTCTGTAAGAACGCCACAAAAAGAGCGATCAGAAACGCTACGATGGCAGGCATGGCGTAAAAATCGTTAAATACAATGCCCGCGCCAAGAAAGATCACGAGAAAAACACCGATCGGCAGAAGCGCTGACGCTTTTCCTTTTATCTGCTTTTCACTGGTCATAAACTTTTCCTTTCCATAGCCGAAAAGGGGTGCCGCACGCCTGCACAGCATCCCTTCCGCTCTATTTCCTGTTACTTTTTCTTACTGTTTGTATAATTCACAAGTCCGCCTGCAGCGATCAGCTTCTGCATGAATTCCGGGAACGGCTGTCCCTGGTATTCTGTGCCCTTCGTGCGGTCATAAATCTTTCCGCTGTCAAAGTCAACTTCCACCTCGTCGCCTGCTTCGATCCCCTTCGCCGCCTCCGGGCACTCGATGATCGGAAGACCGATGTTGATCGCATTGCGGTAGAAGATCCTTGCAAATGTCTCGGCAATGATGCAGCTCACGCCCGCTGTCTTCAGACAGAGCGGCGCATGCTCTCTGGAAGATCCGCAGCCGAAATTCTTGTTCGCTACGATCAGGTCTCCCGGTTTAACCTTCTTTACAAAATCCGGATCAATATCTGCCATTGCATGGCTTGCAAGCTCCTGCGCGTCGAATGAGTTCAGGTATCTTGCCGGGATGATCACGTCTGTATCTACATTGTCTCCATACTTAAAAACATGTCCCTTTGCTCTCATTTCTCCTCACCTGCTTTCTCCGGATTTGCAATATATCCTGCGATCGCGCTTGCAGCAGCCACTTCCGGCGATGCAAGATAGATCAGGGAATCCACATGGCCCATACGTCCTACGAAGTTTCTGTTCGTTGTGGACACGCATTTTTCGCCTGCCGCCATAACGCCCATGTGTCCGCCCATACACGGACCGCAGCTCGGTGTGTTGACCGCGCATCCCGCGTCCACGAAGATGTCCAGCAGCCCTTCCTTGATGCATTCTTTGTAAATCTTCTGTGTCGCCGGGATGACCATGACGCGCACATCCGGGTGTACGGTGTGTCCCTTCAGGATCGCCGCCGCTTTCCTCATGTCCTCCATACGCCCGTTTGTACAGGAGCCGATGACAACCTGGTCGATCTTGATCGGCTCCATCGCCTCTACCTCGTCGATGGTCTTTGCATTTCCCGGAAGGTGCGGGAATGCGACCGTCGGACGTACTTTGGAGAGATCGATCGTGATCACCTCATCATACTGTGCGTCCTCATCTGCCTCGTAGATCGTGTACGGCTTTTTCGAATGCTCTTTCATGTAGGCTTCCGCTTTCTCATCCACCGGGAAGATCCCATTCTTTGCTCCTGCCTCGATCGCCATGTTCGCCATCGTGAAGCGGTCGTCCATGGACAGGTTCGCGATTCCGTCTCCGGTGAACTCCATGGATTTATAGAGTGCGCCGTCCACGCCGATCTTTCCGATGATGTGAATGATGATGTCTTTTCCGCTCACATATTTTCCCGGCTTTCCTGTCAGGACAAACTTGATCGCGCTCGGCACCTTGAACCAGATCTCGCCGGTAGCCATTCCGGTCGCCACATCCGTCGTCCCCATTCCTGTTGAGAATGCGCCGAGGGCTCCGTATGTACAGGTGTGGGAATCCGCTCCAATGATACATTCTCCCGCAACAACAACGCCCGCCTCCGGCAGGATCGCATGTTCTACGCCGGATTTGCCCTGCTCAAAATACCAGGTCAGCCCCTGCTCTTTCGCATATTCGCGGATTGCTTTTGAGTTCTCTGCTGATTTGATGTCCTTGTTCGGCGTAAAATGATCCGGTACAAACACCACTTTGTCCTTGTCAAATACATGATCAGACATCTGTTTGATGATCGGCAGGGCCATCGGACCTGTGATGTCATTCGCCATGACCACGTCAAGCTTCGCCTCGATCAGCTGACCCGCCTCCACGGACTCAAGTCCGGCATGGGCAGCCAGGATCTTCTGCGTCATTGTCATTCCCATGTTAAAACACCTCCTGAAATTGTGAAAATTCTGTGTTCCGGGACGTAGTCATTTTCAATTTTACTACGTCCCCAATTGACATTTGCCCTGTCCCTTTTTTACTTTTTCGCGATGTATCCTTTCGCTGTCAGAGCCTCTGCGCACAGCACCGCGCCGCCTGCCGCGCCTCTTACTGTGTTGTGTGACAGTCCGATGAACTTGTAGTCATACATGC
>USKR01000056.1 GCA_900555215.1 uncultured Ruminococcus sp. | reverse complement strand
AAATCTTTCGACTCCAGCACATCGATCCTCTGCACCTCGCTCTGGGCACTGAAAAGCTGCTCTTCGATGCGTATGGACAGCTTGACCCCGTCCGTATGTATGTCTGAAAACCACATTTCCATAAGATATCTGTCTCCTTTCCGCCTGAAAGTCACACAAGCACATTCAGCCGCTCGATCTTCTCATCCTCCGGCCCTGTCATGGAGCATCCTTTCTCCTTCGCATACATGATATAATCGATGATCTCGTCCGTGATTTCTTCCCCCGGCGCCAGCACCGGGATCCCCGGCGGATAGCACATGACGAACTCCGAGCAGATCCTCCCTTTCGTCTCCTTAAGTGGAAGCGATTCCTTCTCCGCATAGAAGGAATCCTGCGGGGTCATGACCACTTTCGGGGCGATATATTCCTGGGAGAGCATCCCCGCCTTATCCTTCTTGTACCGCCGCCTCAGATCCGCCAGCGCGGTCACCAGCCGCTCCACCTCGCGGATACGGTCCCCGATGGACAGGTAGGCAAGGATATTGCCCAGATCGCCGAACTCGATCTGGATATCATATTCATCCCGCAGGATGTCATACACCTCGATCCCCGCAAGACCGATATCCAACGTATGGATCGAGAGCTTTGTCGGGTCGAAATCAAAAATGCTGTCTCCATTGACCATCTCACGCCCGAATGCATAGTAGTCGCCGATCTTGTTGATCTCTTCCCTTGCATATTCCGCCAGGCCTGTCACCATTTTAAATGACGCCTCTCCTCTGAGCGCCAGGTTCCTCCTGGAGATGTCCAGACTGGAGAGCAGCAGATAAGACGCGCTCGTAGTCTGGGTCAGGTTGATGATCTGGCGGATATAACCGGGATTCATGTTTTTCCCTGTCAGAAGGAAAGAGCTCTGAGTCAGGCTTCCCCCTGATTTATGCATGCTCACAGACGCAATGTCCGCCCCCGCTTCCATTGCCGAAACCGGCAGCTCCCTTCCGAAATAGAAATGTGTTCCGTGGGCTTCATCCGCCAGGACTTTCATTCCTTTTTCATGCGCAATCTTCACGATCGCTCTCAGGTCGGAACAGATCCCGTAATACGTCGGATTATTGACGAACACTGCCACCGCGTCCGGGTTTTCTCTGATCGCCGCCTCCACGTCAGCCCGTTTCATTCCCAGCGAGATCCCCAGCGACTTATCTACATCCGGGTTCACATAGATGGGCTTTGCCCCGCAGAGCACCATTGCATTGATCACGCTCCGGTGGACATTTCTCGGCAGGATGATCTTATCTCCTTTTTTGCAGCAAGCCAGCACCATAGTCTGAACCGCGGAGGTCGTGCCGCCCACCATGAGGAATGCATGTTCCGCGCCGAACGCGTCCGCTGCCAGCTCTTCCGCCTCTTTGATCACGGATACCGGATGGCAGAGGTTATCCAGCGGTTTCATCGAGTTAACGTCAATACTGACACACCTCTCGCCCAGGAGTTCGACCAGTTCCGGATTTCCTCTTCCGTGCTTATGCCCCGGCACGTCAAATGGCACGACTCTGTTCCTTCTGAAACGCTCCAGCGCCTCGTAGATCGGCGCCCTTGTCTGTGATAATTTTTCCATATGGCTTCCCTTCTTCTCTCTAATGATCGGACAGGGAAAAATTCTCTCCCCCTGTCCGCCGCAATACCGCGTCCGGTCCGCAGCGCGGCGGCCGCCGGACCCATCGCACAAAAAACACAGGCTCAAGTGCAATTCGCACCCAGCCTGTGTCCTGTCTTCTTCATATATCCACACCGCTTTACCGCCCTGCCCCTTCTTCCCGGGACCTGCCGCCGGCATTTCGCTTATTCAGATTAAACAGATATTGGACGTAGAGTCTATATAGCAAATATTTTTACTTTTACTACTCTTATTGACCGTTTCACAAGTTGCGTATGCGTACATGCACACCAGGGTTATAAAGTAACCAACTTATAAAATTTGAGCTTCTAACTCAATCAATAATGCAGCCTCATGCTGCGTAAAATATTTGCATGGAGAACGTTCCTGATATCTGCTTTCCATACGTTAGGTATGTTATCACAGAATACCTGGTAATTCAAGCATTTTTCACGTACAATAAATATATTTATTTCCTCTCTGATATTGTGACATAAACAAATATGTGATATTATTTTAGCGTGGTAATGAAATTCTCGGTAAGAAGAGGATTTTGTTGCCTTTTTTATTGCTTTCAGCACAGGTCACAAGGGGAAAAATGAACTCAAAGAAAAAAGAAAATAAAACAAAAAAGCGGATATCCATCCTTATGCCCCTGACACGCCTCGAAAAAATCTATCTGGTCATATGGGAAAAAAACTGGATGTTAAAAATCAGCCTGATATTTTTTGTAATTGCTCTTGTAGCAGAGATCTGTAATAAATGCAGTTCTTTTCAGCCTCCATCCTGGTTGATCCTGAATCCGAGCAAAATAGAAACAATCACTGATATCGGGTTCACCATTTGGACATTCTCAACTGCACTTGTCACTTTCTTTTTGGGGTATGTACGGGATAAACGGTATGGTATTCAGATCATAGATATCATATTATCCGGAGACAAGGCATATTTTCGCCTTTCAATAACTGCGGCAGTATTTACAGCCGAATTGATTGCGCTCATTGTAGGAACAGTATATAACCTTGCTTCACTCGCCGCTTTAACGCTGGCTGCTCATCTACTATGGATGATCTATTTCTTTATGATGATATGCTGCGAAACATCTTCCGGTATTATTCAAAACCGGGTAATCGACAAATGCCGCCGGCAGCTTTCCGATGATGGGACAGTGAGTAATATTTTATATCTTTTTATGCGCAATATCACATACGAGGACGACTCGGAAGCAGATACTCTTATGCAGATTGTGGAACAGATACACGTGACCAGCTCAGGTACAAAATCGGAAAGAGATTTTATATCTGAATGTACCGCCTACATGCTTCAGAAAATACATAACAAAAATATGGGATATGCTATCATCTGCCGCTGGCTGCTGAGCAAGAAAAACAACTATATAAGAGAAGGGATTTTCCAGGGACTTCTGGACAATCAGTATATGGATTTCTGCCCGGATATAAGAGATATTAGCACAGTCAGCTTCCCTGACCGCGAAAAGACAATCCTGTGGGGAATTCTTTATAATGAAATCCGAAGTTTAAATAAAGATCAAAAGTACAGGCAGTTTCTCAGGCGAGATCTATGGGATGCTCTCTGTCCGGGTTGGTGCGATAAAAACATGACGGAGGCACTGGAAATGTGGTATACACTTATACATGATTATTCCCCATCTAAATTTAATGGCGAAGGATCAGGCAGACAGGATCTTATGTTGAATATGCTTTGGAATATCCTGTCATACGAAAGGAGGAACTGATATGTCAGACAATAGAGAAAAAATGGCTGTGGCTAAAGACCTGCGCCTTCTCACCTTATATAAGCAGCATTACCGGGATAAATATAATAGCGGACATCTGGACAGTATGTATTCCTGCTGGGGATATTATGACGGAATGACCCTGGAAAGGATAAACGGAAAAAAAAGTGAGCTCTTCACGAAAAAGTCAGATTCTCCCATATCAGAACTTTGGTATCAGGATGCGGAAGAAGCCGAAAAACTAAACGGAACATATGGGGTACAAAATATCGGCTTGTTCAGATATGCAAAACAGCCAGAGGATATTGAACAAGGATGTGCGTTCTGGCAGGAAAACTCCAAAATGCCTTATCTGACTGCCGGATTTCTTCAGCTGAAAGATGATATTGATCACACGTTATTCGGCAGAAAACTGGAAAAGAAGTACAGCTGCTCAAAAGAGACTTCCATATATACATACCGTACTTTGACTTACTGCACATTTGACAATGCTGATCTGGTGATTCTTATCCAGGGAAATAGTATAAAAACCCTGGAACACATCGCATATGAAATACAAAATGAATCCGAAGTCCTATATCTGCACTGTATTTCCGGAGCTTCAGAAAAATACATATCAAAGACTGATGAGACCGACTGTCATGCAGGGGACAGCATCGCCGCACTCAGTTGCTGCTGGAATGGAACTGACTGTAATATTGATGAGAAATTAGCAGAAATTGTCATAAGCATTGCATCTGCCGGCAGCGATACAATCCTCCAATGGTTAAAATATCAGCTTAAGATCCTGTTTCCCAATGAAAAAATCATATATTCAAAAGCCACAGGACATGTAAGTACTATTATACATATAGAATCTCCCACTGTCCGGCAGCTTTTACTCATGATACGCAGAGATGGATTGTCAAGCCATCAGAATGTATTATATGAAAATGGAGTATACAACATCGAAACATCCATAATCGTTGACATACATTCCTTGGAAATTACACCGACTGAACCTCCTGAGAAATCCGCACCACCGAATCCTGGATGGTGTGAACAAATGATCACAAAATATATTGGAGCATTTAAAGAAGCTAAGCTCAAAAATGACGAAAGTCTGTATTCCTATTATCAGGCATTGTTACAGACCTTAAATGGGACAATACGAAAAATTCAGCCAGGCAAAGAAAATTTTTTATGAATTATTCCCCTCTTTCCGGTTGTTTTTTAAACAATTGGACTTTGCATTCTCTCAAATAGAACAAAAGAATGAGCAGGAACAGCTGGATGAAATAAAAGATTCCATGTGTCAGTATTTGGAAGCCGTAAACTCCGTAATGTATCACACGACCCATACAGATCAGATGTTCCTCATGATTCCCGGATATTGCGGTACAACATATTCTATCCCGGTAAAACTAAATCTGTTTTATTCCCGGCTATGCAGTCAGGTGATAGAAATCCTAAATGATGCCGGCTGGCAGTATGAAGTTCTGTTAGCACCGGCGATCGAGGCGAAACCGGTTACCAGTATGATCGGTTTTGGTCTTGGACACGGCGACCGGCTGATCACTGTCCGTGCTTCTCAGCGGCTTTTGTATATGCCCAGAGATTTTATGATCATATTAACGCATGAAATAGCCCACTACGTTGGAGATACGATCAGGCTCAGAGAACTGAGACTGCAAATGCTGATCCGCACGCTTGCCAGCATCATCAGATACGCTATCTGTGATAATCCGGCTCAATACATACCAAATGGCTCCTTATGCACTGTATTATATAATACCAATGCCATGCATATCGAACAACATATCATAAAAAGAATGCACGAGCATCTGGATAAAAAATGCGGAAACGACGGATACCATGCTTCTGACATCTCAGATGCGCTGAAGAATGTCTACCGGGCTGTCCTTGCAGAAGAAAATCAAGGAGTACATAAACTGATCTATTCCTGTGACATTCGTTTAATGACAGCATTAAAGAAAAACCATAAGGATATTCGTAAGGAAATGGAGGCTCTGAGAGACTATCAGGAACTATGCGATCTTAACAGAAAACAGCTGCTGGCGTCGGAAAACATCATGACCAGGATGATAGATGAACTGATAACTATATACAGGGAAGTATTCTCCGATGCGGCCGCCCTGGCAATCCTCGGATTTGATACAGTATATTTTCAGGAAGCCTTTGATATATCGGAAGGAAGAAAAGATGCTTATAAAGATGAAGCCCGGTTTCTTATACGGGAAAACATTTTGAACTCTCTCCGCCAGACAGATAGCAGGGCAGAACCTGCCCTTCTGTCAGATCCTGAAATTACGCCGCTAATGTGCAGCACAGATTTAGGAGAAAATAAAATCTATCCCCGTGCAGAAGTAATTCTTGAATACCTGTACTCTTATGACAGCACCCAGCTTTATTTAAAACTCTATGCAGAAGAATGTTATAATCAGATACTCAAACGAGTGAACAGTCCGATAAAGGAAGACTGTCTCAGGGATATCCGTGAAATATTTCAGATGTTTACCGGTAATATAAACTGTAATGGGCAGCAAATATATGATAGAATCATGGAACAGGTAAACGCATATATAAAAATAGTCAAACAAATACCTGCTGATTAAACGAAGCAAGCATAAACAAGGGCAGGTGTAACCCACACAAGCCACACCTGCCTCTCTGTTCAGGACTGTCTCCTTCCCAACTGTCACTTCATTTACGCTTCATGAATTTTAAAATCCCTTAATTGGGGATTCATAATTTGTATTTTCTCATTAGGCGAACGAAAAAAGCCATACGAAACTGAAGAAAAAGAATTCTTTGGATGTTTGTCCACATGATTTGCCGGAACATCAGAGACTCTGATCGTCTTTTGCGCTAAAGCACTTGTAAAAAATTTCTGCATATGCTCCCTCCTATTGGTCTCTCAGTTATTATAATACACTCAGGACAAAAAAATGCCAGTAACGAATATATCCAAAAAAATCTTCCTTCATAATTATAGAAATACTGAGAGGATTTTAAACCGCTCCATACATTTTGTCTGCCAGACAAAGCAATCTTCCGTGACTGTCCCGGAAGATTGCTCACACCACAATTTTACTATACCACATAAAAAATATTCGGTAAAGCTACATTTTTCACTATCTAAAAGGTTATTTGAACTCTATCTGTGCAGTCAATCTCTTAGGGAACCGGATATTCACCCTGAACAGATCCCCGTCCAGATACAGTCCGAACTCACCGCCCTGCATGTCTGTCAGGCTCTTCGCGATGGACAGCCCCAGCCCGCTGCCTTCCGTACTCCTGGACAGGTCGCCCCTGATAAACCTCTCCGTCAGTTCATCCGCAGAGAAATTAAGCTGCTGCTCGGATACATTTTTCAGGGAGAATCTCACCTGGTCCGCGTCCAGCGTCAGATCCGCGTACACTCTTGTCCCGGGCATCGCGTATTTCGCCGCGTTGCCGAAGATGTTTTCCAGCACGCGCCACATGCGCCGCCCGTCCACGTAGATAACTGCCGGCTCTTCCGGCATATTCAGCACCACGGTCAGGTTCCGCGCGGCGAATTTCTCCGCCAGTTCTCCCTCTGTCTGCCGGACCAGCTCCCTTAAGTCCACATTCATATATTCCAGGGTGATATTCCCGCTGCTTACCTTGGACGCTTCCACCACATCCTCGGTCAGCGTCTTGAGGCGCTGCGCCTTTGCCTCCAGGATATCCAGGTAGCCCCGTATCTTTTCATCCGCGATGTCTGACCGCTTCAGGATATCTACATAATTTATAATAGAAGTAAGCGGCGTCTTGATATCGTGGGACACATTCGTGATCAGGTCTGTCTTCAGCCTCTCATTGCGCATCGCCTCATCCACTGCTCGGTTCAGCCCGCTTCCGATATCGTTGACTTTCTCCGCCAGTTCCCGGTCTGCTCCCCGCAGGCCCGTAAGATCGATGCGGTGCTCCAGGCTGCCGCCGGCGATCGCCTCGATCCCTTTTCGGATCCG
>USKR01000055.1 GCA_900555215.1 uncultured Ruminococcus sp. | reverse complement strand
TATATTTTGTATAATATATAATGTCAATACTTATCAGGATGTTTTCCGAATGAAGCGGATGAACCGTTACTTTTTCAGGTGTTACATTTTCAGGTTACATTTTCAAAGAAATATAAATCACGGGAATCTTGCCAGCAAACTGAAAAAAATGTATCATGGACTGAGGATATTTTCTGTTTGTCAGCAAGGACAGGTTTTCAAAGGAGACTGCTTTATGTATAAGATCTATATTGTAGAAGACGATGCGACCATTGCCCGGACGCTGAAAGAGCATTTGGAAAAATGGGATTACCAGGTACAGTGTGCGAAAGATTTCCGGAATATTACAGAAGAATTCGCAAGATTTTCGCCGGAGCTGGTCCTCATGGATATTCTTCTTCCTTTTTATAACGGGTATCACTGGTGTACTCAGATCCGCAGGATATCTAAAGTTCCCATTCTATTCCTCTCATCGGCAGGGGATAATATGAATATTGTGATGGCAATGAATATGGGCGGGGATGATTTTGTGGAGAAGCCCTTTGACCTGAACGTGCTGACTGCAAAGATCCAGGCAATGCTCCGGCGCGCATATTCTTTTCAGGGCAGGGTCAGTCTGATCGAACACAGCGGAGTGATACTGAACCTGAATGATACTTGCGTAAGTTTTGAGGGAAAAAAGCTGGAGCTTACTAAAAATGATTTCAAGATCATGCAGGTGCTCATGGAGAATGCAGGGCGGGTCGTGAAGCGGGATGAGCTTATGCAGAGGCTCTGGGAAAGTGATGAATTTATTGACGATAACACTCTGACAGTGAATGTGACAAGGCTGCGCAGAAAATTGGAAGAGATCGGGGTTACTGATCTGATCAAGACGAAAAAAGGAAGCGGGTATCTGATACAATGACACACATGATCTCCACTTATCTGAAAAAGAACAGAAAGCCAATCCTGTTTTATCTTTTATTCCTGGGGGTGTTTTACCTTGTTCTGTATCTCTACGGAGTGCGCGCGGACGCCCTGGGATATGCGGTATTCCTGTCCCTGGTCACATTCATTGTTCTCGGGCTTTTTGACCTTTGGCGCTATCAGGCAAGGATAAAGACGATCGGGGAGGCGTTCCGCAATATGCCCTATGAACTGGGAAGCCTGCCGGCACCTCTGGACATTCCCGAGGAAAAGTACCAGGAAGAGGTGCGGATGCTGGGGGAGCGGCTTGTCTTACAGGAAAACGACTCCCGCAGAAGCAGACAGGAGATGCTTGATTTTTACAGCCTGTGGGCGCACCAGATCAAGACGCCCCTTGCGGCGATGAACCTGCTGCTGCAGTCCGAGGAAGCCAGGGAGGATAAAGATGCGAAAATCTTTCAGGAGATGCGCATGGAGCTGTTTAAGACCGGGCAGTATGTGGATATGGTGCTGTCATATCTGCGTGCGGAGGATATGTCGTCGGATCTGCTCCTTAAGGAATATTCTCTGGATGAGATCGTGCGGCAGGCAGTGCGCAAGTATTCGGGCATGTTTATTTTAAAGAAGATCCGGCTGGAATATGAACCCTGTAAAGAAATAGTCCTGACAGATGAGAAATGGCTCCTTTTTGTGTTGGAACAGCTTCTGTCAAACGCTCTGAAATATACAGAAAAGGGGTTCATACGTATCCGTATGGAGCAGGGAAGTCCTGCGGTTCTTCTGATCGAAGACAGCGGGATCGGCATCCAGGCGGAGGATCTGCCCCGGGTGTTTGAAAAAGGGTTTACCGGGTACAACGGAAGGCAGGATAAGAAATCTACCGGCATCGGGCTGTACCTGTGCCGGATGATCTGTGAGAAGCTGAATCATACTGTAACGATCACATCCGATCCGGGAAAAGGCACGGCAGTGCGCCTTGATCTTACGAGAAAAGAGATGAGGCATGAGTAGGCTGCGCGGAAAGTGACAGAAATGTAAGGATAGAGGAATGAATGTAAGGCAGGCTTATGGAAGGCTGCCTTCTGTCTTTTTATAATGAAACCATAATAAAAAGACAGGGAGGAGATAACAGATGACACTGCTGGAAGTGAAAAATCTAAAAAAGATATATACCACAAGGTTCGGCGCAAGCCGGGTGCAGGCGCTCTCAGACGTAAGCTTTTCAGTGGAGAAGGGAGAGTATGTGGCGATCATGGGTGAGAGCGGGTCCGGAAAGACGACCCTCCTTAACATCCTTGCCGCGCTCGACAAACCTTCCGGAGGGACGGTACTGCTGAACGGGAGAGATATAAAGGGGATCAAGGATAAGGAGATGGCTGCATTCAGAAGGAAGAACCTGGGCTTCGTCTTCCAGGAGTTTAACCTGCTGGATACGTTTTCTATTGAAGATAATATTTATCTGCCCCTTGTACTTGCAGGCGAGAAATACGGACAGATGAGGGAGAAACTGGATCAGATTGCTGGCAGGCTCGGACTTGCGGAGCTGCTGAAGAAGTACCCTTACGAAGTCTCAGGCGGACAAAAACAGAGGGCGGCGGTGGCAAGGGCCCTGATCACCCGCCCTCAGCTTATCCTGGCAGATGAGCCGACAGGAGCGTTGGATTCCCGGTCGTCAGTTGAGCTGATGAAGCTGTTTTCACAGGTCAACCGGGAGGGACAGACCATCCTTATGGTAACGCACAGTGTCAAGGCGGCAAGCAGTGCGGGCAGAGTACTCTTTATCCGCGACGGGCAGGTGTATCATCAGATCTACAGGGGGAATCTGACAGACGAAGAGATGTACCAGAAGATATCAGCTGCGCTGACAGTCCTGGCGACAGGAGGTGAGGTGCGTGAATAAGTTGTTTTATCCAAAGCTTGCTTTTATGAACCTTAAGAAAAACCATAAGACCTATGCGCCGTATCTTTTTACCTGTATTCTGACCATTATGCTCTTTTACGCCCTCAGCGCCATCGGCATGAATAACGGACTGGAACAGATAAGAGGCGGAACGGCCATCGGCACAGTAATGGAGTGGGTGACAGCTCTTACTGGAGGATTCTCGGTGATTTTCCTGTTCTATACGAACAGCTTCCTCATTAAGCAGAGGAAAAAAGAACTGGGGCTATATCAGGTGATGGGGATGGACAAGAAAAATCTGAGTCTGATGATGCTCTGGGAAACGCTGATCACTGCAGCGGTCAGTCTCGGGGCGGGGCTCCTTCTTGGTCTGGCTCTTGGGAAGCTTATGTTTCTCATTTTCCTGAAAGTTGTACATTTCCCCGTGCCGCTGGATTTTGCGGTGGAGCCGGAAGCGCTCTTGAAAACGGCGAGGCTGTTTCTGGCAGTATTTCTGATTAACCTTGCCTGGAATCTGTTCCGGGTGGCGCGCTCTGCGATTTCTGAACTGGCAGGGGAGAGGGAGCCGAGGGGGAAATGGCTTCTTGCAGTTTTCGGTCTGGCATCGCTTGGAGGAGGGTATTATATCGCACAGACGGCAGATTCGCCGCTGACTGCAGTCAATGTTTTCTTTTTTGCGGTGATCCTTGTTATCATCGGAACCTATCTGCTTTTTATGTCGGGGAGTATTGTTCTTTTAAAGGCGCTTAAAAAGAAGAAAACCTATTATTATAAAATAAAGCATTTTACGGCGGTGTCCGGTATGCTCTACCGGATGAAGCAGAATGCGGCGGGGCTTGCCAACATCTGCATTATGAGTACGGCTGTGATCGTGGTGCTGTCTGTGTGCGTCTGCCTTTATGCGGGAATTGAGGATTCTCTGAAAAACCAGTTCCCCAAGGAAGTATCTGTAAGTATCCCGGATGGTTCGGACGAGACTGCGGCAGAGGCGGTGCGTCTTATTCAGGAAACCGCAAAGGAGGCAGGGGTCAAAGTGAAAGGGGAGCTTGGCTACCGGTCCTTCCTGCTTCCGTGCATGCTCAAAGGCGATGCGGCGATGTTCGGCAATGCTGTGACCTACGGGGATGAGGAAGGATTTACCGAGTCGTACCGCGGCATGGTTTTGATCCCGCTGGAAGACTATAATGCAGTGACCGGTGAGAATGCGACTCTTCAGGAGGGGGAGGCGCTGGTCTACGCGCCGGAGGATGAGTATGCATATGACACGATCCTCCTGGGTGATGTTCCGTACACGGTGAAAGAAGTGCTGGAAAACGCGCCTCTCATAGCAGAAGGCATGATGTCCCATGTAGTTGGAATGTTCTATGTGATCCTGCCGGATGTAAGCTCTGTTGAGTATCTGGCTAAAGAGTATGGATTCTCTTCCGAAGAGCTGAACCATGTGGGCTATGACGCCTGGTTTGACATGGAAGGTGATGCACAGGATAAAGAGGAAATGGTAAGGCGGCTTGAAGAAAGTATTGTGCGGGAAAACCCGGATTCCATTGTCCAGTATAAAGAAGACTACCGCGAATCTACTTATGTCATGAACGGCGGAGCTCTGTTTATCGGGATATTTGCAGGCGCGCTGTTCCTCATATCCACAGTGCTGATCATTTACTATAAGCAGATATCAGAAGGGTATGATGACAGGGAGAATTACCAGATCATGCAGAAGGTCGGCATGGACAGAAGAGAAGTCCGCCGGACTATACGGAGCCAGATACTGGCAGTATTTTTCCTGCCTCTTCTGGGAGCATTCCTCCATGTGGCATTTGCATTCCGGGTGATGACGATGCTTCTTGAGGTCATGTATGTGCTGAATGTGCCTCTTTTTCTTAAGTGTACTGCAGGAGTAACGGCGGTATTTACTCTGTTCTATGTGATCGTATATATGGTGACATCCCGGGAATACTACCGCATTGTCCGTTAAATATGCATGGTCAGGTCCGCGCCATTCGGAAACCCGCTCCGGTTTTGTGAAATGGGCTCATCCCCTTGTGGGAACACCGGACGGTGTGGTACACTGACGATACAGTGTGTACTCGAAATTATGTGAAAAGGGAGAGCGAAAAATGATACACAGACTTACGGAAAATGACAGAGATGTTTATATTGAGATGGCAAGGGAGTTTTACCACTCAGATGCGGTCCTCCATCCTATTCCGGATGAGTATTTCGTGCGGACAGTGGAAGAGGCGATCCGGTCGGATGCCTATGCAGAGATATTTCTGTTTGAGTGCGGCGGGGAGACGGCTGGTTACGGTCTGATTGCAAAAACCTTTTCCCAGGAAGCGGGAGGTTATGTGTGGTGGATCGAGGAGGTCTATATTCGTGAAAAGTTTCGTTCCAGAGGTCTGGGAAGGGAGTTTTTCCGTTATCTGGAAGAGCAGAAGGGAAAAGAAGTTACCCGTCTGCGCCTGGAGGTGGAGGAGGAGAATACAAGAGCTGTGTCCCTCTATGAAAGGCTTGGATATGAGGTGCTGGATTACGTGCAGATGGTCAAAGATGAGACATAACAGAAGAAATGTATACATGTATACGATTTGAAGGAAATTCTTTGAATACACCGTTGCAAGATCCTGTCGAACAATGCTATAATTCAAAGTAGCGTACTTTTGCCTTTAGGCAGGAGAAGAATTGTGAGTAGGTGACTGATTTGAAGAATAAGATCAAGCGATTTGCCAAAGGGGATTTCCACATCCCGCAGCCGGAGATCATTTTCCCGGAGACACGGATCATCATGCGTGTCGGCGAGGGAGAAAAATACAGGGGGAGTTTTTCGCTCCAGAACCAGGGGGAAGGGACTATCCGAGGTCTTGTCTATCCCTCCTCTTATCGTGTCCACTGTGATGAACAGGGGTTTGACGGCAATCCGGTCAATATCTATTATACATATGATGGCAGCGGGCTTATGCCGGGGCATGTGGAGCATGGCAAATTTACGATCGTCTGCAACGGAGGAGAATTTGATGTGGCGTTTACCGCCATTATAGAAAAGCCTTTTGTGATGACGAGCTATGGCAAGATTCAGAGCCTGGAGGATTTCAAGAAGCTTTCTTTCAGGGATGCCGCCGAGGCGGTGAAGCTGTTTCGTTCCAGAGACTTTTACGAAATCCTGAAATATGAGGATAAACGGATCCAGGCTCTCTATGACAATATGAGAAAGTGGGAGCTGGACCAGCAGGCGCTTGAAGAATTTCTTGTGGGCTGCAAGCAGAAAGAGAAGATCTTCCTGACTCTGGAGGAAGAGAGCAGAGCGTTCATTTCTCTGACAGAAGCGCGTAAAGAGACATTTACGGTTAAGAAAAATACATGGGGGTATCTGGAGATCGATGTGCGTACGGAGGGAGAGTTCCTTTCTGTGGAGCACACCAGGGTTACCACAGAAGAATTTATCGGCAATTCTTACCGGCTGGAGTACTTCCTGGATGTGGACAAGCTGCACGAGGGAAGTAATTTCGGCAGGATTATCCTGGAGTCGCCGTATGAGACGCTTACCTATGAGGTCGTGGTGGAAAAAGACGTAAAGAGGGATGAGGAGCGCCGTGCCAATGATCGTGAGTTCGCGGGGATTATTCGCAATTACCTGAAATATGAGAGCGGGAAGATGGAACTGTCGGACTGGGTGCAGGAGGCAGTCAGGCGGATCAGCCATTTGCGGGATATGGATCCCAGAAACGAATTTTATCTTCTTTTCCATGCCCATATCTGCCTGATCGGCGGACAGACGGACGAGGCAAAATGGCTCCTCGAGTCCTATAATTATAATCGATTTGCCATCGGGAAAGATGTGGAACTCAGCTCTTATTATCTTTATCTGACGACCTTCCTGTCCAATGATACGATCGGTCAGCGTAAGGTGGCGGAAGAGCTTTCAAGGACTTTTATGAAGCACCCGGAGAGCTGGAAGATCCTCTGTATGCTCGTAGAGGTGGATTCAGAGTATAAAATTTACAGCGAGAGGCTGCGCGCTCTGGAAAAGCAGTTTTATGAAGAGAAGTCCCATAGTATCTGGTTTTATCTCCAGGCGTTCAAATGCTTCCGGGACAAAAGCTCCTCACTTAAGAAACTGGGGGAATTCGAAGTACGAGTTCTGCTGTTTGCAGTAAAGCATAAGCTGATGACACGGGAACTGGCTCTCTATACTGCGAATCTGGCGAGCCAGATGAAGGTATTTGACCGTCATCTTTACGATGTCCTTGTGCTTTCTTATAAAATTTATCATGAGTCGATGATCCTGACATCCATCTGTACCCTGCTTATCAAGGGAAACTGTGTGGACAGGGAGTATTTTAAATGGTTTCAGAAGGCGGTGGAAGCTGAGCTGAAGATCGCTCAGCTCTATGAGTATTATATGGCTTCTGTGGTGCCGTCTCAGTTTCACAAGCCTCTGCCGAGGTCTGTGTACCTGTATTTTATGCACGGTAATTCTCTGGATTATCACAAATGTGCTTTTCTCTATTCCAATCTGATCACTTATGAGGACGAGTCAAGTGAGATTTATGCGCATTACCGGGACGAGATGGAGGCATTTGCATGGAACCAGCTGGACCGCAGGAACGTGGATGAGCAGCTTCGGATCATATACA
>USKR01000054.1 GCA_900555215.1 uncultured Ruminococcus sp. | reverse complement strand
GGCAGATGATGTTACACTTTTGGCAGCCATCATCCAATGTGAAGCGCACCAGGAATATGACTCGCTGCTGGCTGTTGCGACTGTCATCATGAACCGTGTAGAGGATCCCCGTTTTCCTAATTCGATCAGCGGAGTCATCTATGCTCAGGGACAGTTCGAGCCGGTTTGGACAGGCCGTCTCCAGAATGTGATCAACTCCGACTCCGGTCCTAAAAGCCTTTCCATGCAGGTGGCTCAGGACGCTATCAACGGCGCACGGCTGGCCGCGGTAGCAGACTGCTATTTCTTCCTGTATGCGGGATCTACAAACAGGCCGGGGGTTAATATCGGAGGCAACCTCTTCTTCCCGAGCTGGTAGATTAAAATTTGATTTATGAAAACAAAAGAGACACCGGCATGATCTTCTTTCATACCGGTGTCTCTTTCATATTCCTATCCGTTTCTACTGATAATCAATGACATCGATCCACTTCATGAGGAAATCTTTTTCAAGTTCATTATCTTTTGTAAGCTGCGCTGCCGCAACGATCGGAAGCCACTGCTGCACATACTGTCTTGCCGTATCACTCTTCTTACAGAATATGTTCAGATAAAGATCTGCTGTCTCCTGGTCTTTCAATGCAAAAAGGAGATACGTCATTGCAGCATCCGCGCTGGCATTTCCCTGGGTCGCATGAGCCCAGTCGACAACCGTCATTTTCCCGTTCTTCCCTACGATCACATTGCTCGGATTAAAATCGCCATGGCATACTTTATTATGCTTCGGCATACTCTCGAGACGTGTCAGCAGCTCATACCTTGTAGTGGCATCTACTTCTTTCAAACTGTTGATCTGGCGGGAAAGTTTATCCTTCATCCCCTTCAGGAGCGGGAATGTTTTGCTCTGAACCTGGATCTGAAGGTCTACAAAATCCTCCATGTATTTGGCAAGGTTTTTCTTATCCGAGTTCATCATTTCTTCCAATGTCTTGCCATCTTTATACTCGATCTCGATCGCCCATTTTCCATCGATCTGGGTCACCCCTTTTACCTTCGGAATATCCAGACCTGTTGCCTCGATCTGCGATGTGATCAGCGCTTCATTGAATACATCCGACTTCGGATGAGTCTCTGCAAATACCTTTACAATACTGTCATCACATCTGTAAACTGTCTTATACGGACGTTTTACGATAATATTTTTCTCTTCCAGCTTCATAGATATGCCCTCCTTGATCTGCATTTCATGCATTTCTTTTTTATCGATGTGGACATTATACACCAGAAAAATCAGAAATGTAACCCGTCCGGACAAATTTTGTGCAATTTTTAACTATCTTTTCTCTACTATTTTTATCGTTATTTTTTTAACATTTCATCCTTTTTATACGCCGCTGTTCCCAGGTGATCCATCGCATCTTTCAGCGTACAGACTGCCTCGTCCACATCCTGCTGAGCCGTCACATCCTGCAGCCGCTTCGGTTTTTCGATCACCTCTGCAAACTGCCGCCCCGCTCATTTCTTCTTCCGACGGGTTTGTCTTCTCCATCACTGCCTTTGCCGAATTGATCACTTCCAGAAAGGCTGCCGTATCTGCATTATCATATGAGAATCCACTTCCTTTGAAGAGCGCCCAGGCATCGGACAACGGCTTCTCCGGAGCCGTCTTGTCTGTATTGTCCAGACACTTTTACTCTCATCCCATACCTGCACTGTTGTTTTTCCACAGCGCATATCCGCATTGTTTATATTTTCTTTTATCGGATCAGTTCTTCAAACACCCGATAGGCACTATATATACTCCATCCTTACGGCGATAAGCATAATCCCCGATACCCGTCAAAACCATAAGAAAAGACGGGGCGTTCATCTTATCGGTATCAATTTTCGCTTCCATTGATTTCAAGCTTCTGGCTCCCTCCTCGATCAGTTTGTCACCTCCGAGTTTGATTTCAATAAGTCCGTATTTGCCATTTCTTAAATGGACGACCGCATCACACTCCTGGCCTTCCTTGTCCCGGTAGTGGTAAACTTCTCCATTCAGAGCGCCTGCAAAAACTCGGAGATCTCTGACGCAGAGTGTTTCAAACAGAAATCCGAAAGTCTTCAAGTCGTTTATCAGGTCATTCGGTCCGATACCCAATGCCGCAGCCGCGATAGATGGGTCGATATAATAACGGGTATCCGAGGAGCGGATCGCAGTTTTAGACCGGAGGTTTGGATTCCAGGCAGGCATATCCTCTACAACAAAAATTTTCCGCAGGGCATTCACATACGATGCAACTGTTTCTTTACTGATCGGCGTTTCATCATTTGCGGCAATATCCTGCGAAAGCACGGTATTAGGGACCTGACCTCCCTGATTTCTTGCATAGGAACGCATGAGCCGTTTCACTCTTTCCGGATTCTTCTGCACGTTATCAGCCCGGTTAATGTCGGCGTGAACAACAGCGTCATAATAGTCCATCGCCTGGTCTAAGGCAATTTCATCACGCATATCCACCGCCTGAGGCCATCCGCCCCGACACACAAGGAATGCCAGGCGGTCGATACTTAAATCAGAATCCCCGTCAATTTCAGACACACCGGAAAACAGATCTTTCAAACTGACATCTCCCGTAGAATCTCCCGATTCATACAGGCTCATAGGCCTCATTGTCAGCCAGGTAAAGCGTCCCGTACCGGAATGAGTAATTTCCCTGGTATCGGCAGGCACAGCAGAACCAGTGAGTACAAACTGCCCAAGCTGGTCACGGTGGTCAACCTCGAACCGGATCGCGTCCCAGAGTTTTGGAGCAAGCTGCCATTCATCGATAAGCCTCGGCGTCTCTCCCTTTAGCAGCCGTTTGGGATTCAGTTCAGACATGGCAATGTTCTGTTCCTTCTTTTCCGGGTCATCCATATACAAAATACTGGCAGCAACCTGCTCAGCAGTCGTCGTTTTACCACACCATTTCGGTCCTTCGATCAGCACCGCGCCTTTGCCTTCCAATTTCCGCATCAGAATATCATCGGCAATTCTTTTTCTGTAGTTTTTCATTCGGAACACCTCGTTTCCATTCGCGTTGTCTATATTATACCCCAAACGATAAATTTTACAACGTTTTTCCGACGATTGGCGTGATATTTTTCCGACGATTGGCGTACTATTTTTCCGATGATTGACGGAATGTTTTTCCGATGATTGGTGTTTCACTCCTTTACATCACAAAATCGGGAGAAAGTCGGTACTCCCGACAGCCCTTGTGTTCTTGCGCAGCGCTATGCTCGATTCCGCTTCGCTCCATCTCGCACGCGGGCATCCGCCCCTTCCTGCCTTACGCAGTGCGCTCGCTCGATTCCGCTTCGCTCCATCTCGCACGCGGGCATCCGCCCTATGCGTAAAAGGAGAGAGCCTCCGGAATTCATGCAAGCATGATTCCGGAGGCTCTCTCCTTTTACGCGCACTGCTGATTGCTTACGCGATTATTTCCCGTAGTAGCATTTCAGGTAGATTTCTTTGATTTCTTTGATGAGCGGGTATCTCGGGTTTGCTCCTGTACACTGGTCGTTGAATGCCTGCTCGCACATGTCGTCCAGAGTATCCAGGAAGTATTTCTCGTCGATGCCGTAATCTTTGATCGTCTTCTTGATACCGATCTTGTCTTTGAGTTCTTCCAGTCTTGCGATGAAGTTCTCAAATACTTCTTCATCTGTATTTCCTGTGCATCCTGCAAAACGTCCGAGCTCTGCGTATCTCTGAAGAGCGTGCGGATACTGATACTGTGAGAATGTTCCCATCTTTGTCGGAACTTCTGCCGCATTGTATCTCATAACCTCTGTAAGGATCAGAGCGTTTGCAACGCCGTGCGGCAGATGGTGGAACGCACCCAGCTTATGAGCCATGGAGTGGTTCACGCCGAGGAATGCATTTGCAAATGCCATACCTGCCATACATGAAGCATTGTGCATCTCTTCACGAGCCTTCGGATCGTTCGCTCCGTTCTCATATGCGGACGGAAGATTGTCAAATACCATCTTTACAGCCTTCATAGCAAGACCGTCTGTGTAGTCTGTTGCCATGATGGATACATACGCCTCAATAGCGTGTGTCATAACGTCGATACCGGACGCGCTTGTCAGTCCTTTCGGAGCTGTCATAGCATTGTCAACGTCAACGATTGCCATGTTCGGAAGCAGAGCGTAGTCAGCGATCGGCCATTTAACGCCTGTCTCAGCGTCTGTGATGATCGCGAACGGAGTTACCTCAGAACCTGTACCTGAAGATGTCGGAATTGCTACGAAGTAAGCCTTCTCGCCCATCTTCGGGAATGTGAATACTCTCTTGCGGATATCCATGAAGTCCATAGCCATGTCTTCGAAGTTTGCTTCCGGATGCTCGTACATCAGCCACATGATCTTGGCAGCATCCATCGCAGAACCGCCGCCCAGAGCGATGATTGTATCAGGCTCGAAGGATCTCATCTGCTTCACGCCTTCCTCAGCGCACTGCAGTGTCGGGTCCGGAGCTACATCGTAGAAGCATGTGTGCTGGATTCCCATTTCGTCGAGCTTCTCCTCGATCGGCTTTGCATATCCGTTCTTGTAAAGGAATGTATCTGTTACGATAAATGCTTTCTTCTTGTGCATTACTGTGCCAAGCTCGTCCAGAGCTACCGGCATACAGCCTTTCTTAAAGTATACCTTCTCAGGTGTTCTGAACCACAGCATATTCTCTCTCCTCTCGGCAACTGTCTTCACATTCAGAAGATGTTTTACTCCTACGTTCTCTGATACAGAGTTTCCGCCCCATGAACCACATCCGAGTGTCAGTGACGGAGCAAGTTTGAAGTTGTAAAGGTCACCGATACCACCCTGTGAGGACGGTGTGTTGATCAGGACACGGCAGGTCTTCATTGCCTCGTAGTGCTTCTGGATCTTCTCTTTCTCTGCCGGATGTACATACAGGGATGATGTATGTCCGTATCCGCCGTCAGCGACGAGCTGAGCCGCTTTCTCAAGAGCCTCGTCAAATGTTTTTGCTCTATACATAGCAAGTACAGGAGATAATTTTTCATGAGCAAATTCTTCGGAGATGTCAACTGACTCTACTTCACCGATCAGGATCTTTGTGCTTTCCGGAACGTCAACGCCTGCAAGCTTAGCGATCTCGTATGCAGATTTTCCGGGGATCTTGCTGTTCAGGGCGCCGTTGATAATGATCGTCTTGCGCACTGCGTCAAGCTCTTTGCCCGGTTTCAGGAAATAGCATCCTCTGTATTCGAATTCTTTCTTTACCGCGTCGTAAACGCTGTCCAGAACAGTTACAGACTGCTCGGAAGCACAGATCATACCATTGTCAAATGTCTTGGAATGGATGATAGAGTTTACTGCCATTCTGATATCTGCTGTATCGTCGATGATAACCGGTGTATTACCCGCTCCAACACCGAGAGCCGGTTTTCCTGAAGAGTAAGCAGCCTTAACCATTCCCGGTCCGCCTGTTGCGAGAATGATATCAGCATCTCTCATTACAGTGTTTGTCAGCTCCAGTGACGGAGTGTCGATCCAGCCGATGATTCCTTCCGGTGCGCCTGCTTTTACTGCTGCATCGAGAACGACCTTTGCGGCCGCGATCGTACATGCTTTTGCAGCCGGATGAGGGCTGATGATGATCGCGTTTCTTGTTTTCAGACAGATCAGTGTCTTGAAGATTGCTGTTGAAGTCGGGTTTGTTGTCGGGATAACCGCTGCAACAAGTCCGATAGGCTCAGCTACTTTCTTAATTCCGTAAGCAGCATCCTCTTCGATCACGCCGCATGTCTTTGTGTTTTTGTACGCATTGTAGATATACTCTGCTGCGTAGTGGTTCTTGATGACTTTGTCTTCCATGACACCTCTCTGTGTCTCCTCGACTGCCATCTTTGCCAGCGGGATACGCTGCTTGTTGGCTGCCATAGCTGCCTCATAGAAGATCTTGTCAACCTGCTCCTGTGTAAATGTAGCGAAGATCTTCTGCGCCTCGCGCATTGCTTTCATCTTTGCTTCAAGAGCCTCTACATTGTCGATGATCTCAGGCACGACTACTTTTTCTTTCTCTGCCATTTTGATAAATCCTCCTGTAATTGAATCAATCTGGTTTGTTCCCACAAGACTAAGTATAAACGAATCGTTAAATATTTGTCAACCTGACATTTGTTAATATTTTAACGTTATTTTTTTAACGCTATTTGTGCATATTAGCCAAACTCGTTCAATTCTTTCATCCATGTTAACCTGAAGAGCCGAAATCATCTCTCTTTTATCAATGCCCTGACGTTGCCTTCAGCCCTACGATCCCGATCAGCAGCAGCGACACAAAGAAGATCCTCGCCGCTGTGACCGGCTCTTTAAACAGTACGATCCCCACGATCACAGCGCCCAGTGCTCCGATCCCTGTCCAGACCGCATATGCCGTTCCGAGGGGCAGGCTTTTCGTCGCCTGGGACAGAAACAGAAAACTGAAGATCATTCCTATGATCGTCAGTATGGAAAACTTCAGATCAGTAAAGCCTTCCGAATATTTCATACATGTCGACCAGAATACTTCCAGACCTCCGGCAATAACCAAAAAAATCCACTCCATAAAATATACCCTCTCTTTCTCTTAACCGCCTGCACAGGCGGAACCTTCTATATTCAAGCCAAAAGAAAAGCGCTGACCCTGTATCTTCTAAGACCTATCGACACAGTTTCAACGCTGTATTTACCCGGTGGCAAATTTCTTTTTCTTATTCAGATATTTTTATCATACTGATCATCATCAGATGATTACACAAGCTCGATCAGGACCTCCATAGCAGCATCGCCTTTACGCTGTCCGATCTTGATGATTCTTGTATAACCGCCGTTGCGGTCAGCGTACTTCGGAGCGATCTCTGAGAAGAGCTTCTCTGCCATATCTACGTTCTTTGTGTTGGCTTTCTTTCCGGCAGCCTTTGCAGGAACTTCTTTAACCGGGCAGAGAACCTTGAGCATCTCGCGTCTTGCGTGAAGTCTGCTCGGCTGATCCTTCTTGATCTTCTTGTCTACTTCATCGTAAACAGTTACTTTCTTGCCGTCAACTACTTCTTTTACTCTCTTGCCGTCTTTGTCCTTGCGGGCAACTTTCGCTTTTACAGTAACCTCATCGTAGTTGTCTTTCTCTTTTACAGCCAGCGCGATCAGACCTTCAGCGACCTTGCGGATCTCTTTTGCCTTTGCCTCTGTTGTAACGATCTTTCCGTTATTTAACAGAGCTGTTACCTGATTTCTGATCAGAGCCTTTCTCTGGCCTGATGTTCTGCCGAGTTTTCTATACTTTGCCATTTTTATATTTCCTCCTAATCTTTCCGTTATAGTTCAGACGCGCCATTCGCAAAAACGCACTTACGTGCTGCCCGCGGCTGCCGCCCAATGTATGCCTGAACTATAACTACACATT
>USKR01000053.1 GCA_900555215.1 uncultured Ruminococcus sp. | reverse complement strand
GCCAGAGCGGACAAAAATGAAGCCAGTACTACATCTATTTCACTCTGTGTACAGTACAAATAAATTCCGCCCCCGATAGCGCCTGCAAGCCCCGCAAGCGGTACATATTTCCTGGGGGTCTCAAGCAGGACAGCAAATCCTGTGATCGCAATAAAACTTCCTGCAATCCCTAATATCAGCGTCATAAAAACCCACCTCCCGGACCAAGCAGCTGCATAAACAGCATCCCGGCACCCGCGCCGAGCGCAATGGCCGCCGCGGTCATAAACGCTTCCAGCACTCTGGCTCCCCCTGATATAAAATCGTGCCTCAGCGTATCGCGGACCGCATTTGTAACTGCCATCCCAGGTACAAGCGGCATGAGACCGCTGATGATCAGCGTGTCCACATTCAACGACGGATACAGACAGCGGATCAGGATCGATGCGGCCGTAGTCCCGGCCGCGCAGACCGCATTCAGGAAGAAGCCTCCTGCCCTCACCCTTTTTCCTGCAGTCATTATAAGAGCCAGCACTCCACCTACGACAGCCGAGGCGGCGACCTCCTTAAGTCCCCCTCCCCAGAGAGGGGCAAACCCCATGGGGACAAGCACTGTCGCTATATTATATACCGCTGTAGAATACTGCCTTCTCTCCAGATTTCTCAGGGTGTCATATGCCTCTTCCAGACTTATTTTCCCGGAACAGTACTGCCTGGAAATATCATTGACCGCAATAATGCGGTAAATATTCGTTCCCCGGCCATTCACTCTCCGCATCACGGTTAGCGGCTGCATTCCAGGATCTTCTGCCGTCGCCACGATCCCGGTCAGCATCACAAGAGCTTCCGCTGTCTCCGTATTTCCCGTGTTCAGGATGTGCTTCATCGTATCCTCCACCCGGTACGTCTCCGCCCCGCTCTTTAACAGTATTTCTCCCGCGAGAACTGCAGTATCCATTACAAGTTTATGATCCATTTTCTAACCTCCGGACAGATCGTCTGTGTTTCTTGATTATTTTTTCAGGCAGAGGGACTCTTATTCATACTTTCCTTTCGCAACTTTCCGTCCCTTAAGCACTGACTGATTTTTATTAACGAAAGACCTGGTCCTTGCCCTCAGCAAAGTCTTCCGTCCTTCCGGCGTCCGCGTATAGACGACCTGGAAACTTCCCAGCGCTCTGCGGATCTGGCGTTCAAATGTATATGCCCGCTCCTTCTGTTTTCCGAAAATCTCCGGAACTGCATAAAATTCTTTGCCGTGCTTCCCGGCAGTCTTACGCATCAGCAGATATCTGGGATTATCAATAATCCCCCAGAGTTCTTCCATACAAGAGGCAAACACCGTTTTATCACGCATGGTTCCTCCTTTGAGCCAGACCGCGATCAGAGCTCCATGTGCAGATTCCACTTCAACCCGGCAGTGTTCCGGATCCTCCAGCTCTCCGAGCTCAGTCAGAGCATCTGCCACCGCCTGGCCAAGCCGCCTCATTCTCCGTTCCGGCGTACTGAACTTAAAGAGCCGGATCCCATATTTGGCAATGCCTGCAAATGCCAGGAAAGTAACCGCCCACAGCACTATCGAAAGACCGAAAGACAACAAATATCCTGTTTCCAGAAAGACCCTTCCCACGAATGACAGGACTGCCAGAACAACGCTGAGTATCGCCATTCCTAATGCGTGAACAAACAAATAGCCAGTCGCAGCCTCGCTGTCCCGAATATCTTCTGCCTGCTGAACTTCCATCTCACCCCGGATTTCTTTCATCGCGCTTTCCCACCGCCTGCAAAGTCCTGCTCTGTCCGATGCACGGGAAAGCATCCTCTGATTAATTTCTTCCATCTCTTCTTTTGTGTCAAATTCAGGGATTCCAAGCCGCCCTATCCCGCTCTCGATCACCGGGTTTTCCCATGATACCCCGAGAAATGTGTCAAATCTGCGGACCAGCGTCTCATAATCCCCGGAAAAATCCGCATGCTTTTTCTTCCCTTCTTTCCGCGGAAAAATACAAGCCAGATGCCAGATATTTCCTGTTTTTTCCGGGTCATTTTGGTCTGTCCGGATTGTCCTTCCCCTCATCTGGTTGCTAAGCATAAAAGACCCCACATAGGTAGCCAGAATCAAAGAATTTATGCATGGAGCGTCCCAGCCTTCTCCCAGAAGCGATTTTGTTCCGACTAAAGCATTGATCTCCCCCTGCTCAAAAAGTTCTGTCACCGCTGACACCACATGCGTCTGCTTTCCCTTTACCTGAAGCCTCCCATAGCCGGTATCCCCGATCGGGATCAGGTTCTCTTCACACTTCTTCTTGTCCAGCATTCCCAGGATTTTTTCTTCTGTATCCGCTGGAATAATGACCACACTTCCGCTCAGGCATCCCAGACGGATGCCCTCTCTCTGCTTTCTTCTCAAAAACTCAAAGATTGGTACCGCGCCGATCTCCGCAGTCATTTCCTGCTGCGTACCCACAACAGAAAGCTTCTCCTTCTTTATATAATCGCAAAGGATCAAAAGCCTCATGCGGCCGCCCATACTCTGATACTCTGCATCCGTAATCCTTCCGATACTTTCCAGCTTTCCCTTGCTTTTGACCAGAATTTTCTGCATTACATCTTTGTGTGTCAGACAGACCTTTTTCCGATAAATGCACCCTGCTTCTTTTAACTTTTTCAAAAGCGCGGTTCTCTTCTCCTCCGGAACCTGATAAGATTCCATGTCATCGTACAAAAATCCCTGCATGAGAACCTCCAGCCACTCGTCATTCAGCCTTGGAAGTTCCCCCTCGGTGCCGATCAGGTCTTTCAGATATGGAGAAAATGGAATTCCCTGTGCCTGACAAAAAATCAGGAGTGCAGAAAAATATCTTGGGTTATCCAAAAACTTTTCACTGTATCCTTCCGGATCTGCAAGCCCTTTATGGGTTGCGATCATCCGGGTAAACTCATTGCCTGCCAGCAGCTCGTCTCTTACCTGCGCCGTCCTTTTCCAGTATTCTTTAATCTCCCTCAGTTCGTCTCCTGCCGGCCAGTTAAAATAGATGTAATCCTCATGAGGACATAAGCTCCCCTCTCTCACCAATTCCGGAGTAGAAATTTCTTCGTCAATAGGACCACACAGATCGATATACCGTTTCCACTGACTCGGCGTACTATCATATGGCGGCGTAGCTGTCAGAGAAATTACTGCCGCGCCGGCCATCTCTTTCATAAATGCTTCCAGCGCTTTCCACCATTCGCTCCTCAGATGATGCGCCTCATCCAGACAGATCGTCTTTATTCCCGCTTTTTTTACAGCTTCAAAGAGGTCAAAATCCCGGAAGTCTACATTTTCTCTTTTCTCTTGATCTTCTTCGCCGTCATCCGCTTCCTCGCCCTGGTCTTCCAGCGCTCCTTCATAATGTTTCACAGCACTGTACAGAGCCTGATAAGTAACAGCTGTGATCATTTTCATATTTTTAAGGTCATTGGAGAGGATCGGCTCCGGGCTGCAGCCATCTATGAGAAACCCGTCCGTTATGCGTTCCAGCCATTGCTGCCTGATCGTAATACTCGGAGAGAGGATCAGGCAGGGCACGCCCAGACGCCTGATCAATTCAATTCCAAGCGTTGTCTTGCCGGAACCCGGAGCTGCAACTATGTGCAGCTTTCTGTCCGCAAGATATCTTTGAGAATTTTCCAGCACTCTCTCCTGATAGTCTCTCCACGTTCCCTTAAACCGCAATAAATTGTCATAAATATTTATCATCATCCTCTCCCCCGTTTATGCTTCATATTTATGTCCACTTTATAACGGTTTCCCGAAAAAGTCAATCAAGCATATCTCTTGCCGGTCATCTGCAAAACAGAGTAAAAAAAGCCCCTATAAACAACGTATACACGCCATTTATAAGGGCTTGATCATCAGAATATCAATGTAAAGTCCGCATTACATTCCCATCTGTGCAGCTACTTCTTCAGCGAAGTTCTCCTGCTTCTTCTCGATACCTTCTCCGGTCTCGAAGCGAACAAACTTCTTAACTGTCATCTTAGCATTGTTCTCTTTTGCAACCTTGTCAACATATTTTGCAACTGTAAGGTCACTGTCCTGAACATATACCTGATCCAGAAGGCAGATCTCTTTCATCTCTTTGTTGAGACGTCCGATGATCATCTTCTCGATAATGTTATCCGGCTTCTCCGGATTTTCTTTCTTAGCCTGAGCAAGAAGAATCTCTTTCTCATGATCCATGTATTCCTGAGAAACCTCATCGCGGGATACATACTTCGGGGACATAGCAGCAACCTGCATTGCCACGTTCTTTAAGCATGTTTTGATCTCATCGTTCACAACATCTGTATCTGCCGCAACAAGAACGCCGATACGTCCGCCACCGTGGATATAAGATACAACGCATCCGTTTTCTGCGCTGACTTTCTCAAATCTTCTGATGTTCAGGTTCTCACCGATCACTGCGATCTTCTCTACCAGAGCGTCCTTCACTGTCTTGGAATTGTCCGCTGCCCACGGCTCTGCCATGAATGCATCCATATCTGCCGCGTCAGATTCAACGATCTGATTTACAACAGTGTCAACAAATCCCTGGAACTCATCGTTCTTTGCAACGAAGTCTGTCTCAGAGTTAACTTCTACGATTGCTGCAAGCTTGTCATCCTTAACAACTGCTTTAACAATACCCTCTGCTGCGATCCTGCCTGCTTTCTTCTCAGCCTTTGCCTGTCCGTTCTTTCTTAAGAACTCAATAGCAGCGTCCATATCTCCGTTTGTCTCTGTGAGAGCCTTCTTGCAGTCCATCATTCCTGCGCCTGTCATCTCTCTTAATTCTTTTACCATTCCTGCTGTGATTGCCATGATAAATTCCTCCGTTTAATCATTGATTTATCGCTTCTATATACCGCTCCATTCCTGATGAAGCAAAAGCTCCAGCCTTTTGTCAGACTGAAGCTTTTCAGGATCTCTTACTCTTCAACAGCCTCTTCAGCTTCCTCTGCCGCCTCTTCTGCCGCCTCTGCTTCATAGTAATCCTCTTCTGTCGCGCCCTGGTTAGCCTCGATGACAGCGTCAGCCATCTTGGAAACGATCAGTTTTACAGCTCTGATCGCATCATCGTTACCCGGGATTACGTAGTCAAGCTCTTCCGGATCACAGTTTGTATCGCAGATACCAATCAGCGGGATTCCCAGTGTATGAGCTTCCTGTACGCAAATCCTTTCCTTCTTCGGGTCAACTACGAAAATCGCGTCCGGAAGTTTCTTCATCTCTTTGATACCGCCCAGGTTCTTCTCAAGCTTAGCCCACTCTTTTTTCAGAGCGATAACTTCCTTCTTCGGAAGTACATCGAATGTTCCGTCCTCTGACATTGCCTCGATCTCTTTGAGACGTTTTACACGGCTCTGGATCGTCTTGAAGTTTGTGAGCATACCGCCCAGCCATCTCTCGTTTACATAGAACATTCCGCAGCGCTCTGCCTCTGTCTTGATCGCATCCTGTGCCTGCTTCTTTGTTCCTACGAAAAGGATCGTGCCGCCCTCAGCAGCGATGTCAGAAACAGCATTATATGCATCGTCTACCATGCCTACGGATTTCTGCAGGTCAATGATGTAGATACCGTTTCTCTCTGTGTAGATGTACGGAGCCATCTTAGGGTTCCATCTTCTTGTCTGATGTCCGAAATGAACACCTGCTTCCAAAAGCTGTTTCATTGAAATAACACTCATGTTTCTTTCCTCCATTTGGTTTTGTACTTCCGCATGTTTTAGTTTTCCGAGACCGTCCGGCAAGCCGGCTTAGGCACCTTCAGAAAAAACCGCATGCGTGTTTTTTTGCAACGTTTGTAGTATAGCACAGAAAAGCAGGATTGACAAGGAATTTCTTCCCGTCCTCCCTGCTTTTTACTTATTCTTCACACACGCAATGTTTTTTACTCATCCACACTGTAATTCGGAGCCTCTTTTGTGATGTGGATATCATGCGGATGGCTCTCTCTTAAAGATGCTGCAGATATCTTCATGAATCTGCCATTCTCCTTGAGTTCTTCGATGCTGTGCGTACCGCAGTAACCCATACCGGAACGCAGACCGCCCATGAGCTGGAACACGGTATCTTCTACGGTTCCCTTGTAAGCCACACGTCCTTCTACTCCCTCCGGGACAAGCTTCTTGGCATTTTCCTGGAAGTAGCGGTCCTTGCTGCCGTTCTCCATGGCCGCGATAGATCCCATTCCGCGGTAAACCTTGTACTTTCTTCCCTGATACAGCTCGAATGTTCCCGGGCTCTCGTCACATCCCGCAAAGATGCTCCCCATCATACAAACATTTGCGCCTGCTGCGATCGCCTTTGTCATATCTCCCGAATACTTGATACCGCCGTCCGCGATGATCGGTATTCCATACTCTTTTGCCGCCTCATAGCAGTCCATGACAGCCGTGATCTGCGGAACACCGATACCTGCAACCACACGGGTCGTACAGATGGATCCGGGACCGATACCGACTTTAACAGCATCCACGCCTGCTTCGATCAGAGCTCTTGTCGCCTCTCCCGTCGCCACATTACCTGCGATTACCTGAAGCTCCGGATATTTTTCTTTCACCATGCGCACAGTACGCAGTACATTTGCTGAATGTCCATGAGCAGAATCCATGACTACCACGTCAACCTTCGCTTTCACAAGAGCATCCACGCGTTCCAGGCAGTTCGCCGTAATACCGATAGCCGCACCGCAGAGGAGACGTCCCTGAGAATCTTTTGCCGACAGAGGGTATTTAATCTGCTTCTCAATGTCCTTGATCGTGATAAGCCCTTTTAAGTTGCCCTCATCATCTACGATCGGGAGCTTTTCCTTTCTTGCCTTTGCAAGGATCTTTTTTGCCTCCTCAAGGGTGATTCCTTCCTTCGCAGTGATCAGCCCTTCCGAAGTCATTGATTCTTTTATCTTTTTAGAGAAGTCTTCTTCGAATTTAAGATCCCGGTTCGTGATGATCCCGACCAGCTTACGACCTTCTGTGATCGGTACTCCCGAGATGCGGAATTTTGCCATCAGATTATTGGCATCCTCCAGAGTATTCTCCGGCGAGAGATAGAATGGATCTGTGATAACTCCGTTCTCAGATCTCTTAACCTTATCAACCTCCTCTGCCTGAGCCTCGATCGTCATATTCTTATGAATGATACCGATACCGCCCTGACGTGCCATTGCGATTGCCATACGGTGCTCTGTTACCGTATCCATTCCGGCACTCATCATCGGAATATTCAGTCTGATCTTCTTAGTAAGGTAAGTTGACAGGTCCACTTCATTCGGTATTACTTCAGAATAAGCCGGAACGAGCAGCACATCATCAAACGTAATCCCTTCGCCAATAATCTTTCCCATATTTTGACCTCTCTTTCTTTTGAATCCACATTTTGTAAATGGTTATCTGATATACTACAAAAATTCAAAAGGTATGTCAACAGTTTTGGGGATGGCTGGTTCATTTTTCACTTGATTTATTTTA
>USKR01000052.1 GCA_900555215.1 uncultured Ruminococcus sp. | reverse complement strand
CGTGTTGAAACGCATGAGGAATGAAACTCTGATCTCCAGCCTCAGGGAGGCATATATAGACAGATCATTGCAGCGGGAAATCGAAGGACGTCTCACGATGAAAAAATCATCGCCTGCTGAGCTTGCTGTATGGTGTCAGCCAGTGAGCAGGGGCAAAGAGGATGGAGAGACCATTTCGTATACGGCGACGACGGATGAAGATGTCCAGAAAGCACAGAACCGTCCGCTGGATGAAGCGAGGGTCCGCGCACAGATCTTGAAGACGGGAAATACGGAGTTCTGTTTCCAGAAGCTGGATATCCACATGGACGAAGCAGTTTTTATGCCTGTACAGCAGCTGAATACTCTGAGAAGAGCTGCACTGGAAGGACTGAAGAAAATGGTTATCGGCGGTTCGGGCCGATCTATGCCGGAAAGGGAAGCTGTCCCGGATTTCCCTGACAGCAAGGAGACCGGAGATTGGTCTGCTGTTTTTTCTGTCATGGCAGAGACGGAAGAACAGCTTCTGGAAGTAAGGGACACGGCAGTACAGTCACCTGAGATTTTCCGGCGCGTTTATGTGGATATAGAACTTGCAGAAAAGGCTGGAAATCATGAAAAAATAAAAAAGGCTATATGGGATATATCGTCTGCCGGTATCGAAATTTTTGCTGCTCTGCCGTGGATTTCCCGCAGGGAAAATGCCGCAGATAACGGGCTGAGAGAGATACAGGACACAGTGAAAATGCTTGGAGCGGACGGTGTGCTGATCCGGAATTAGGAACAGTATCAGCTGCTGGCAGAAGAGGGATTTGACAAAAAGACCGATCTGGACCATAATCTATATGTGTTTAACCGCTATGGGAAAGTGTTCTGGAACAGACTCGGAATATCCGAATTCAGCGCGCCGGAGGAATTGAATGCCCGGGAGCTTGAAGATCTCGGGATCAGAGCAGGCGAGATGATTATCTACGGTTATCTTCCGGTCATGATATCAGCCCAGTGTGTTGTAAAGACAGCAGGCAGATGTATGCACAGCCCGGGAATAACGTTCCTCACGGACCGGCTGGGCAGTCGTTTTCCAGTTAAAAACCAGTGCACTTACTGTTACAATGTCATTTATAATGCTCTGCCTCTATATCTGGGAATGCAGAAGGAGGAGATACGCAGACTGGCTCCCAGGATGCTCAGGATCCAGTTCAGTATTGAGACAAAGGAGCAGACCAGGGAAATTTTGGAACTGGTAAGAAGCACTTTCTTCGGCGGCAGTTCTCCGTCAGCGCCGGATTTTGAATATACCCAGGGACATTTCAGGCGCGGAGTATCATAACAGGGGGTAACATGGTAAATATCATTATACAACTATCGAAATATCTTATCATCATATTGATGGCTGCATATACGTTTTCCTGTTTCTCAATCTTTGCGAGAAATTATGAGGATGAGGAGAAGAGGGTCCTGGTCCGGCAGGACGTACTTTTATTCCTGCTCCAGTTTGTGGCGTTCTTTACGATGTTCCTTGCCACAGAGGATATACGGATCCTGTTTATTTACGCGGCGCTGGGGATCGTGCTCCTCGGAGTGATCCTGCTGTACAATCTGATCTATCCGAATGTATCCAGGCTGGTCGTTAATAATATGTGTATGCTCATAACCGCGGGCATGATCATGATCACAAGGCTGTCCTCAGACAATGAATCGCCTTACGGAACAGCGATCAGGCAGCTTATTTTTGTCATACTCGGGGTAACGTTCGGGCTGATCGTTCCGGTGCTCATACGGAAGCTGACCTTTCTGGACAAGTGGACTTACATCTACGCCGGAGTGGGCGGGGCCGCCCTTCTCGTGGTAGCTGTATTTGCCCAGACGTCAGGCGGCGCGAAGCTGGGATTTGAGATTTTCGGGTTTAATATCCAGCCCTCAGAATTTGTAAAGATCCTGTTTGTATTTTTCGTGGCGGCAAGCCTGAATAATTCTAAAGAATTTAAAAATGTAGTCATTACAACGGCAATCGCGGCAGCCCATGTGCTTATCCTTGTATTGTCAACGGATCTCGGGGCTGCGCTCATCTTTTTTGTCGTATATCTTGTCATGCTGTATGTGGCTACGAGACAGCCGCTTTATGCTGTCGCGGGACTGGGGGCGGGTGCCCTAGCCGCTGTGGCGGGATATCATCTGTTCTCACATATCCGGGTGAGGGTCGAGGCATGGCAGGACCCGATCGCGTCATACGGGGACAGCGGGTATCAGGTCGCACAGTCTCTGTTTGCTATCGGCACGGGAAGCTGGTTTGGCACCGGGCTCTTCCAGGGGCAGCCGGATACGATCCCCGTATCAGAGACGGACTTCATCTTTTCGGCTATCACGGAAGAGATGGGAGTGATCTACGCACTCTGTCTCATACTGATCTGTGTGAGCTGTTATGTGATGTTTTTAAATATTGCAATGGAACTGCACAATTATTTCTATAAACTGGTCGCTCTGGGACTGGGGACATGTTACATTTTCCAGGTCTTTCTTCAGATCGGAGGCGTGACGAAGTTCATACCGTCTACGGGAATGACCCTTCCCTTTGTCAGCTACGGCGGAAGTTCTGTATTAAGTACGATGATCATGTTCGGCATCATACAGGGGCTGTATATACTGAGGGAAGATGAAGAAGAGAAGCTGGAACAGGAAAAGCTTAGGAAAGAAAGGAAGTCGAGAAATGGCATGGGAAGAACAGCGCCCCGAAAAGCGGCGGAGAACGAACCGAGATTCGAGGAAGTCCCAAGGCAGAGGACGCGCAAAAAGCCAAGAGCGCGCGCGAAATAAAGAATTTGCATGGATTACTTATTTCTTTGTGCTCCTGTTTATCGCACTTATGGGATATCTGGTCTATTTCACGATCGTTCGGGCAGATACGTTTGTCAACAGCCCGTATAACCAGAGACAGGACGCGTTTGCAAAGAAGGTAGTACGCGGAGATATTACTGATAGAAACGGAAATGTGCTGGCGCAGACTGAGGTGGCGGAGGACGGAACAGAAACGAGAGTCTATCCTTATGGTTCACTGTTTGCCCATGTAGTCGGTTACAGCGATGCGGAGCTTGGAAAGACAGGTCTTGAATCGGTGGAGAATTTTGAACTCCTTACTTCGAATGCTTTTTTTGTAGAGAAGATACAAAACGAGTTTAACGGAGCAAAGAACCAGGGAGATACTGTCGTAACTACACTGGATGCGGACCTCCAGCAGGCGGCGTATGACGCGCTCGGAGATAACAAAGGTGCAGTCGTGGTCATGGAAGCGGATACGGGAAAGATCCTCTCCATGGTGTCAAAGCCGGACTATGATCCCAACAATCTTGCCGCTGACTGGGAGATACTGAATACGGACGAAGAAAACAGTCCTCTTTTGAACCGCGCGACAAACGGATCATATGCGCCGGGGTCGGTGTTTAAGATCATCACGACTCTTGCCTATATGAGGCAGAACAGCGATTATCAGTCTTATACTTACGACTGTACGGGTTCTATAACAGTGGACAATACAACGATTCCGTGTTTTGATAATACAGTCCATGGTTTTGAGGACTTGAGGAGTTCGTTTGCTAACTCCTGCAACTCTTCTTTTGCAAATATCGGACTGTCTCTTGACCTGGCAAAATATAAAGAGACGGCGGAGGATCTTCTGTTTAATTCGGCCCTGCCGGGAGTCCTGGACTATACGAAGAGCTCCTTTGTACTCGACGAGGGGGCGGAAGTCTCAGAAATCATGATGACAGCTATGGGGCAGGGAAGGACTACCGTCAGCCCTTATCATATGGCATTGATCACTCAAGCAGCGGCGAACGGCGGAACGCTCATGGAGCCTTACCTGGTAGAGCAGGTGACAAATTATGCAGGCACAGAGGTGCGCAGAAATGTACCGAAAAGCTATCGGAGACTTATGACGTCAGAGGAAGCGGCGCAGCTCAAAGAGTATATGGCTGCAGTGGTCAATGAAGGGACAGGCTCTGTTCTGAGCGGACGCTCTTATACTGTGGCGGGAAAAACAGGAACAGCAGAGTACAGCCTTGTTGACGGAGAGAGGACGCACTCCTGGTTTGTCGGATTCACGAATGTTGATAATCCGGAGCTGGTTATCAGTGTGATCACAGAAGGTTCTGACGGAAGCGCCGGGGGAAAGGCGGTCAATATCGCAGGGGAGATCCTTGATTCGTATTATGGTTAAAAACCGCCTCCTGTTAAGTGGCATAGCGGAAAGGACCGCAAAAGCATGATGATTGAAGAGGAAAGATATGCAGGTGAAAATTTACTGTGACCTCTATGTCAGTGAATGCTGGCAGGAAAAAAAGGAAAAAATCATTAAAAAGCTGAGGCAGAACCGGCTCCAGCCCCAGGTGTATGTGATCGCGCTGTCACAGGGAGAGCAGAATCATCTGGAGTTTTTCTCCAGTATGCTTTTAAAACAGCGTGTATACAAAAATACCGGGCTTTTTGTTGTGGGGATCGCGTCGGGCTATGATGAGGCACTCTCCATCACTGCAGAGATCGCGGATCATGTATACCGGGAAACAGGGGGAGCCGATATCCGGCGGTTTATATTGGATCGACAGAAAGTATATGAAAAGGCGGGGCGATAGATGTTACATATCATTTTCCTTATTTTGAAAATACTGGGATTACTGATACTGGGCATCTTTGGGCTTTTTATCATTGCCGTTGCCATTGTCCTTCTCGCCCCTGCCGGGTATATGCTGGAGGTATCGGGGAAAGATACGCTGGAAAGTATGCAGGGAAGGCTGAAGTTTCATTGGCTGCTGCATCTGTTATCCGGAGAGTTATATTACGAAGATGGCAGGTTTGCCTGGCGAATGAGGGCAGGGTGGAAAAAGTTCGGAAGCGGCATGGAGAAAGAAGATGACACAGACGAAATGGAGTCTGTTCCGGATTCTTTCGGAAAGCCGGAGAAAATGCCGGAATCTCGTGCAGAAGAGACGTCAGAAAAGCAGCCGGAAGCTCAAACAGAAGAGAAGGCTGATTCCGGCTATGCGGGCGTAAAGGCAGAGCACAGCAAAACGGAAAAAAAGACTGACATACGGAAAACTGAGCAAAAGCATTCTCTATATGAAAGATTAAAGGAATTTTGGGAAAAGATAAAATATACATTTCAGAAGATCTGTGATAATATAAGGTCATTGGTAAAGAAAAAAGAGCGTCTGACAGCATTTATCCAGAATGAGGTGCATAAAAGCGCATTCTTTAAAGTCATACGGGAACTGAGGCGTTTCCTGAAGACGCTTCGTCCCCGGAAAGCAGATGTGTGCGCAGAATTCGGATTTACAGATCCGGCTGTGACCGGCTATGTACTCGCTTTGATCAGTATGATCTATCCGTTTATCGGAGAGTATGCAGAGATCCGCCCTGATTTCGAACGCAAGATCCTTCGGGGGAGGGTATATGTAAAAGGCAGGATACGGGCTCTGCACGCTGTATCTTTTGCCCTGCGTCTGCTGTTGGATAAAAATGTGAGAACAACATACAGGCATATCAGAAAATTTAAACTTTAAACAGCATCCGGGATCGCTGTGTAAATAAAGCGGCTGAAAATGAAATTAAGGAGCATCCGGGCTGAAGATTAGAAAAAAGTATACAGTCTTATTTGAGGAGGAAAAAGAAATGGCTGAGGGAAAAAATGATTTTAAGACAACACTGGAATCTCTGTTCAGGGGTATGGATGGTGTCGTATCATCCAAGACAGTAGTAGGGGATGCCATCCACATTAACGGGACTATTATCCTTCCCCTTGTTGACGTGTCATTCGGGATCGGAGCTGGAGCATTTTCCGCTGAGAAGAAAGAAAAAGGCATGGGGGGAATCGGCGGCAAGATGTCGCCAAGCGCGGTCATAGTCATTCAGGATGGAAAGACAAGACTGGTAAATATCAAAAATCAGGATACGATAACAAAAATTCTTGATATGGTACCGGATGTGGTCGACCGGTTTACGACAAAGAAAGAGGACAAAATGACAGAGAAAGATGTGATGGATATCCTGGACTCTGATGAGGAGTCATAGGAAATTTATTACACGGTCATAAACAGGAAATAAAATGCATAAAATAAAGAAACAGACTTTTCGGAAGTGATGTCATGAAAAAGGTATGTGGTTTCGCGTTATTTTGGATGGCGCTGGGGATGTTTATCATGATGCTCCTTCCGAATCTGGTCTGGGGCGTGATCCTCACGATCGTCTTCCTTGTGGCAGGATACAAGCTGTTCTGCTGCTGATTTTCTAAACGAATATCTATATTAGCAACATTTAGGCAGCCACGTTCAACGAGGCTGCTTTTGAATTTCCAGAAATCTCATATTGTTCCACATTTGTAAAACAAGTAAAATCAGTCTGGTCATATAACGACAAATCTTTTGAAAGGAATGAATCAGACTATGAGAAGAGTAAGAGACTTGCGGACAAAGACGGCGCGCTTCAGGATGCCATAGTACAGATCACGGAGAAAGACGGCTCCGTCCTTGTGAGTGAGACAGTTTCTTCTGGAGAAAATAAGGTATCTGCGCCTCTTTCCATAAAGGAGAACTATGTTGTTACTGTGACTGCGGACTATGACAGAGACACGAATACACTGGATGACCAGTCCAATGCATTTACAGGCGAGCTGCTTTATACAGAGAATATCACAGTGTCTAAAGACGCGATTGAACTGAAAGACATTACAGATACCACGCTTTATTATGCCGGAGACGGCACGCCGGCAGAAGTGGATATACTGGACATCACAGGCGGGCTTCCGGATGACGTGGAGAATTATTATGCGTTCATCGAAATGGAGAGCATGCCAGACTTTTATGCCGGCATCCGCAGCTTTTGGCAGGATGAAGATACCGGCAGGGTATATGCGGAACTGGATCAGAACGATCTGGTAAGCTGCGAAATAGACGGAACGAAAAATGCAGGGTATGCGTTTCCTCTGGTGTACAGGGACGACGACGGAGAACATCCGCTGATCCGAAGCGCGGAAGAGCTGTTCCGCCGGATGGCGGCAGATCCGAAAGGGCGGCATGAACTCACAGAAGATCTGGATGCGTCAGGCGTTTCTACGGATGCTGCCGCGGTGGCAGGTACATTTACAGGCGAACTGGATGGAAACGGACATACCATCTATAACCTCCCGACCTCTCTTTTTGGAACCTTAAGCGGGGCCCGCATTCATGATCTGGTGATCGAGGACGCGGCAGTTACAGTCTCAAGAAGCGGTATCTTGGCAAATGTCATCCAGAACGGAAGCGTGATCGAGAATGTATTTATTACAGATTCTTCCATATCAAACGGCGTTGACGGGCTGGGCACATTTACGGGAAGGCTTGTAAATTCCACGATCAGAAAGAGTGCATCCGTGAATGTTTCTGTAAAAGGTCTCGTGGCAGTCGGAGGGATCGCCGGCAAAACAGAATCCGGTTCCCTGATCGAGAACTGTTATGTGACCGGAAAGGTCCAGGGAACTTATGACCATCC
>USKR01000051.1 GCA_900555215.1 uncultured Ruminococcus sp. | reverse complement strand
ATTCCACGTCAGTGGCGCAGAGGGAGCAGGTATTCCGCAAGGATAAAGAGCAGGTAAAGAAGATCGCCACGGACGGCGCAGCGCTTCTGAAAAAGCTGGCGGAAGAAACTGACGGCAACTTTACCTTCGAGTACAGCCCGGAGAGTTTCCAGGGCACGGAAGTAGACTACGCCCTTGAGGTGTGCAACGCGGTCCTTGATATCTGGAAACCGACGGAAGAGAACAAGGCGATCATCAACCTTCCGACAACCGTTGAGAACGCGATGCCGCACGTATTTGCAAGCCAGGTGGAATATTTCAATAAACATCTTCTCCACAGAGAGAATGTGATCCTTTCCCTCCACCCGCACAATGACAGAGGGTCCGGCATCAGCGATGCAGAGCTGGGGATCCTTGCCGGGGCGGACCGGATCGAGGGAACTCTGTTCGGAAACGGGGAGCGCACAGGGAATGTAGACATCATCACACTTGCCATGAATATGTTTTCCCAGGGCGTTGACCCGAAACTGGACTTCTCCAATATGAGCGACATCTGTGAAGTATATGAGCGCGTGACGAGGATGAAAGTATCCCCGCGCCAGCCCTATGCAGGAGAGCTTGTATTTACGGCATTTTCAGGATCCCATCAGGATGCTATTGCCAAGGGAATGGCATGGAGAGAGGAGCATGACTGTAAGACATGGACAGTGCCTTATCTTCCGATCGATCCCCAGGACGTCGGCAGAAGATACGATTCCGATGTTATCCGTATCAACAGCCAGTCAGGAAAGGGCGGCGTAAATTACATCCTGAAGCAGAGCTTCGGCATCAGCCTCCCGGAGAAGATGAAGGAAGAAGTCGGATATCTGGTCAAAGACGTATCAGACAAAGCGCATAAAGAGCTCACCCCGGATTGGGTATATCATATTTTTGAGGATAATTACATTAATACAAAACCGGTATTTACCGTTGATGAGTGTCATTTCAAACAGGAGGACGGCATTATTGCTGACGCGGTGATCCACCATAACGGAAACAACCGCAAGATTACAGGTGTCGGCAACGGACGCCTTGACGCAGTGAGCAATGCTATTAAGCATTACTTTGATACCAGCTATGAACTGGCGTTTTATGAAGAACACTCCCTCACAAAAGGTTCCTCCTCAAGGGCAGTGGCTTATGTTGGCGTGATCTGCAATAAAAAGCGTTACTGGGGAGTCGGAATCGATGCCGATATCATCAAGGCTTCCATAGAAGCCCTTGTAGTCGCTGTAAATAAGATCAAAGAAATCGCAGAATCACAGGGCGGAAAGGACGAGAGACTTCTGGAGATCACAAACTACATCTATGCAAACTATAAAGATGTGACACTTGACGACCTCTCAGAGAAATTTTTCCTCTCAAAACCGTATCTCTCCAAATATATCAAGGAGAAATCCGGCATGACATTCGGAGATATCCTGAAGAAGATCCGCATGAAAAAAGCGCGGGCAATGCTCAAAGGAAGCAGCGCCACTGTTGAGAGTATCGCAGAGTCAGTGGGATATCAGAATGTAGAGCACTTTAACCGGGTGTTTAAGAAAATGTACAATATTACACCTGTACAGTACCGTAATAGAAAGTAAATCTGGATTTGTGTGTGTGGACAGGGGCGGAAAAACGTCCGAAAGCCGCGGAGTATTTTAAAGACGAATTCACAGCGGGCGGGGATATGGCTCAGGTTCCGGTTCCGTAATCTGGGAAAGTGCTAAACGGCAGGAAGCACGGCTAAAAACAATGGAAGAGAAGACGATTCGGCTTCGCCTCAGGCATCCTCTCTTCCATTAACGCCGTACTCCCTGCCGTTAAGACTTTCCGGAAGTCCCCACAGCCAAATGCAGATTTTGCTATGTGAAAATATTGTCAGATCTGTTCACTTTAGAATTGAAATTCCCATACGACTGATATATACTAAAATAGGCAGAAATTTTGGTTTATTTTAAACAAATTTAATAATATGGAGGGCTAGATTATGAGCTACAATGCAACAGAAAACTCGGCGAGCAGACGGATTGCCACACTGCTTGATGAGGGCAGCTTTGTTGAGATCGGCGGTGCTGTTACTGCCAGAAGTACGGATTTCAACCTGCAGGAAAAAGAGACTCCATCAGACGGCGTCATTACCGGATATGGAGTGATCGACGGCAATCTTGTATATGTATACAGCCAGGATGCCGCCGTGCTCAATGGGGCAATCGGAGAGATGCACGCAAAAAAGATCGCGAACATCTATGATATGGCGATGAAGATGGGAGCGCCGGTGATCGGTCTTATTGATTGCGCCGGATTAAGGCTTCAGGAAGCAACAGACGCTCTGGAGGCGTTTGGAGGACTTTATTATAAGCAGTCAATGGCTTCAGGAGTGGTCCCGCAGATTGCAGCGATCTTTGGTATGTGCGGAGGAGGTCTTGCGGTGGTTCCCGGTCTGGCTGATTTTACATTCATGGAGGAAAAAGAAGGAAAACTTTTCGTAAATTCTCCGAACGCTTTGGAGGGAAATGAGATTTCCAGATGCGATACTTCGAGCGCACAGTATCAGAGCGCGACAGCGGGACTGGTAGACGGTATCGGCACTGAAGCGGAAATACTCGGACAGATAAGATCTCTTGTCTGCATGATCCCTGCAAACTACGAAGATGATCTTTCCTATGAAGAATGTACAGATGACCTGAACCGTGTATGTACAGATATTGCGAATGCTGCAGAAGATGCGTCAATTGTCCTGTCACAGATCGCGGATGATCAGATTTTATTTGAAATGAAGAAAGATTACGCACAGGAGATGGTTACAGGCTTTATCCGTCTTAACGGTATGACAGTTGGAGCTGTGGCAAACCGTACAAAGCTCTATGGAGCGGATGGAAGCGAAGAGGCTGCTTTCGACTGCGCGCTCACAGTTGACGGATGTAAGAAAGCAATAGACTTTGTGAATTTCTGCGATGCGTTTTCAATCCCGGTTCTTACTCTGACGAATGTTGCCGGATTTGCGGCTACAGTGGAATCTGAGAAGAATATGGCAAGAGCAGTGGCAAGGATGACATATACATTTGCAAATGCAACGGTTCCGAAGGTGAATGTGATCATTGGCAAGGCATATGGAAGCGCCTATGTTGCGATGAACAGCAAATCAATCGGGGCAGATATGGTTTATGCATGGCCGGAGGCCGAGATCGGTATGATGGATTCGGAACTGGCGGCTAAGATCATGTATGCAGATGCGGATGCTGCAACACAGAGGGAGAAAGCTGCGGAGTATAAAGAACTGCAGTCCAGCCCGAAAGCAGCGGCAAGAAGAGGATATGTGGATGCGATCATCGAACCTGCCGATACAAGAAAATATGTGATCGGCGCGTTTGAGATGCTGTTCACAAAGAGAGAGGACCGTCCGGACAAAAAACACGGAACGGTTTAGTGAGGTGAGGCGAAGTGAAGAAAAAAATCAGTTTATTGGGACTTGTCCTCATCCTGGCTCTTGGCTTATTCACAGGATGCAGCAAGTCCGACACAACAGAATACGATCAGGCAGAGCTGGAGCAGTATGCTGACTTTATCATCCAGAACTTCAGCGTGATGTCTGAGACGGACATGGAAGGCTTTCAGGATATGTCAGAGCTGGAGCTTGACCTGACTCTGCTCAATACAGGTGTTCCGATCACGGGAGAAAATTTTCTTACTATGATCGATGCATGGAATTCCGGTGTTGCGGAGTGCGGCGTGTTTGTTGACCGCGGCGATTATACAATGGAGGTCACAAATGACGGAGCTGTCCTGACGACAGAAGTAAATTTTGCCGACAGAGACGGAACAATGGAATTTGCATTTGACGACAAGTCCAACATGGAGAGTCTTACGGTGAGCGCTGCTTATTCGACTGGGGAGATCCTTCAGAAGGCAGGGCTGAATACTGTTCTCGGAATGGGGACAACGTTTGTTGTATTGATCTTTCTGTCATTCATCATATGGCTTCTGAAGTTCATTCCAGTTCTTGAGAAGAAATTCCGGAAGAGTCCGGAACCGGCTGCAGTTGAAGCGCAGAATACGGCCGGTGCGGCAGAACCGGTTTCGGCAGAAGAGACTGACGTGACAGATGATACGGAACTTGCCGCAGTGATCGCGGCGGCTGTGGCGGCGTCTGAGGGAACATCACCGGATGGTTTTGTGGTAAGATCGATCAAGAGAAGAAAATCAAATAAATGGAATTAACAAGCAGGAGGATTCGGAAATGAAAAATTATACAATTACAGTAAACGGAAATGTATATGATGTGACAGTAGAAGAAAAGGGCGCAGGCGCGGCTCCGGCAGCATCGAAAGCCCCGGCGGCACCGGCTCCGAAGGCAGCGCCGGCTCCGGCGGCTCCGAAGGCAGCGGGCGCGGGCAGGATCCAGGTCAAGGCCGGAGCGGCAGGAAAGGTATATCAGATTCCGACATCAGTCGGTCAGAGCGTGCAGCCTGGAGATACGGTTGTTGTCATTGAAGCGATGAAAATGGAGATCCCGGTCGTTGCCCCGGAAGCGGGAACCATTGCCAGCATTGATGTGGCAGTAGGCGACGCCATTGAGGCAGGAGCAGTACTCGCGACATTAAACTAGTTACTCACCAGGAGGTTTGACAAATGGAATATATAATGAATACAATGGGGAATCTGATACAGCAGACCGCATTCATGAACCTTACGGTGGGAAACCTGATCATGATCGGTGTTGCCTGCATTTTCCTCTATCTGGCAATCAGGCACGGCTTTGAGCCGTTGCTGCTTGTCCCGATCGCCTTTGGAATGCTGCTGGTCAATATCTATCCGGATATCATGATCAGCCCGGAGGAAGCGTCAAACGGGACGGGCGGACTTTTGTATTACTTCTATATGCTCGATGAATGGTCGATCCTTCCATCTCTGATCTTCCTTGGAGTAGGCGCGATGACGGACTTCGGACCGCTGATCGCGAACCCGAAGAGTTTCCTGCTCGGAGCGGCGGCACAGTTTGGTATCTTTGCCGCATATCTGGGAGCGATGGCGATGGGATTTTCAGACAAGGCTGCGGCAGCGATCTCCATCATCGGAGGAGCTGACGGACCGACATCCATTTTCCTTGCCGGAAAACTTCAGCAGACGGCTATTTTAGGGCCGATCGCGGTGGCGGCATATTCGTATATGTCGCTTGTGCCGATCATCCAGCCACCGATCATGAAGCTTTTGACAACTGAGAAAGAACGAAAGATCAAGATGGAACAGCTCCGCCCGGTATCCAAGCTGGAAAGAATTTTGTTCCCTATTATTGTTACTATTGTTGTCTGCGTAATTCTTCCAACAACAGCGCCGCTGGTCGGTATGCTCATGCTTGGAAATCTGTTCCGTGAGTCGGGCGTGGTGCGTCAGCTTACGGAGACAGCCTCTAATGCGTTGATGTATATCGTTGTTATCCTGCTTGGAACTTCTGTGGGAGCAACAACAAGCGCGGAAGCATTCCTTAATCTGGACACTATCAAGATTGTAATTCTGGGACTGATCGCATTTGCGTTTGGTACTGCGGCAGGAGTACTCTTTGGAAAACTTATGTGCTGGGCAACAGGCGGAAAAGTCAATCCGCTGATCGGATCGGCGGGCGTCTCGGCGGTTCCTATGGCGGCGCGTGTCTCCCAGAAGGTAGGGGCTGAAGCGGATCCGACTAACTTCCTGCTGATGCACGCGATGGGACCAAACGTTGCCGGTGTTATCGGAACTGCGGTTGTTGCCGGGACCTTTATGGCGATCTTTGGCGTTAAGTAATAGATTTGGAGGACAGAGAAATGGCAGAAATGGAAAAGAAACCAGTTAAGATTACAGAAACGATCCTGCGTGATGCACATCAGTCACTGATCGCTACAAGGATGACAACAGAGCAGATGCTGCCGATCATCGATAAGATGGACAAAGTAGGATATCATGCAGTAGAGTGCTGGGGCGGTGCTACCTTTGACGCTTCCCTGCGTTTCCTCAAAGAGGATCCGTGGGAGAGACTGAGAAAGTTCCGTGACGGCTTCAAAAACACAAAGCTTCAGATGCTTTTCCGCGGACAGAATATTCTCGGATACCGCCCGTATGCAGATGATGTGGTTGAGTATTTCGTACAGAAATCTGCAGCTAACGGCATTGACATCATCCGTATTTTTGACTGTCTGAACGATATACGAAACCTTCAGACAGCAGTCACGGCGGCAAACAAAGAAAAGGCTCATGCGCAGGTGGCAATGTCCTATACACTTGGCGATGCCTATACACTGGACTACTGGGTAGATCTTGCAAAACGTATTGAAGATATGGGTGCAAACTCTATCTGTGTAAAAGACATGGCAGGACTTCTCTGCCCGTATCAGGCGACAGAGCTTGTGACCGCGCTGAAAGAGGCGGTAGACATTCCGATCGAGATGCATACTCACTATACTTCAGGCGTTGCATCCATGACATACCTGAAATCTGTCGAGGCAGGCGCGGATATCATTGATACGGCGATCTCACCGTTCGCTCTCGGAACATCCCAGCCAGCCACAGAGGTTATGGTAGAGACATTCAAAGGGACGCCTTATGATACAGGACTGGATCAGAAGCTCCTTTCCGAGATCGCAGACTATTTCCGTCCGATCAGAGATGAGGCGCTGGACAGCGGTCTCCTGAATCCGAAGAACCTGGGCGTGAATATCAAGACGCTCCTCTATCAGGTGCCGGGCGGAATGCTTTCCAATCTGACCTCTCAGCTTAAGGAGCAGGGCGCAGAGGATAAATTCTACGAAGTTCTTGAGGAGGTTCCGCGCGTGCGCAAAGATCTGGGCGAACCGCCGCTTGTGACTCCGTCTTCACAGATTGTCGGGACACAGGCAGTGTTTAACGTACTGATGGGCGAGCGCTATAAGATGGCGACAAAAGAGACAAAAGATATTCTTGCCGGAAAATATGGTGCTACGGTTAAACCGGTGAATCCCGAACTTCAGAAGAAGATCCTGGGAGACAACGCGGAGATCATTACCTGCCGCCCGGCAGATCTGATCCCGAATGAACTGGATACGCTCCGCAAAGAGTGTGAACAGTGGATCCAGCAGGATGAGGATGTACTGACATACGCGCTTTTCCCACAGGTGGCTGTTGATTTCTTCAAGTACAGGCAGGCACAGCAGACAAAGGTTGACGCGTCTGTGGCAGATACAGAAAACGGCGCATATCCTGTATAGTCTGGTATAAATATCAGAAATAAATTTAAAATGAGAGGACTGATCCCTGAGAGGACCGGTCCTCATTTTCTATTTGTACAAGAAGATGTTTAGTGTTATGATATATAAGATTTGAAAAAAGAGAATAGTTAAATTTTCTATGACAGGAGGATTCCTGATGAAAGTTGCAGACAGGATCGCCGCCCTGCGCGGTGAGATGGTGAGAGAAGGCATCGATATCTGGATCGTTCCTTCGGCTGATTATCATCAAAGCGAGTATGTGGGGAGCTTTTTTAAGGCACGCCAATATATGACGGGTTTTACCGGATCCGCAGGCACTGCGGTATTTACAAAAGACAAAGCATGCCTGTGGACGGACGGAAGATATTTTAT
>USKR01000050.1 GCA_900555215.1 uncultured Ruminococcus sp. | reverse complement strand
CGCCGGAGTTGATCAGGTGGATGATACCGCCGTTCTCTTTCGCAACGCCCTCAAGGTCGTAGCCTGTCACTCTCTTGACAGCCTCCGGGCTCCAGTATGTACGTACATCCGCGAACATCTGAGCGCGGTTTGTAAGGAGTTTCATGAACAGCATTCCAAGGCCGTTGAGCACGTCGTTCTCTGTAGCCAGGATGTACGGCTCACGTGCTCCATCCCAGTCGAATGAAGAGTTGAGCATTGCCTCTGCGAAGTCTCCGTTCGGATAGAAGTCTGTCCACTGTCTCTGTCCCTGGAAGCCTGCTGCGATCGCGTTGTGTCCGATCGCTTCCTCGGAAAGCTCCTCCGGGAAGTTCTTGTTGCCCTGCATCAGGTCTTTGATGATAACGGCCATCTTAACAACAAACTCGAACTGCTTCTCTTTCTCTTCCTGGGATTTCTGCAGTTCAACCGGGTTCTTGTCGAATCCGATGTGGCATTTCTCTTTTGCCCATGCAAGAGCTTTCTGATACTCAGCCTCGTCGTAGATGCCCTCTGTCATCCGGCGGATGATCTCAACCTCGTCAACAGACTCAACACGCATCCCCAGATAAGACTCGATAAAATCGGAATCAATGATCGATCCGCCGATTCCCATGCAGATAGAGCCAATCTGCAGCCACGATTTTCCTCTCATGGAAGCAGCTGCAACCGCCGCACGGCCGAACCGCAGCAGTTTCTCCTTAACATTTTCCGGGATCGTCATATCGTCAGCATCCTGAACGTCATGTCCGTAGATACCGAATGCCGGAAGACCTTTCTGAGCGTGAGTAGCAAGAACAGATGCAAGATATACAGCACCCGGTCTCTCTGTTGCGTTCAGTCCCCATACAGCTTTGATCGTTGTCGGGTCCATATCCATTGTCTCAGATCCGTAGCACCAGCACGGTGTAACTGTCAGTGTGATATCAACGCCTTCTTTTCTAAACTTGTCCGCACATGCAGCGCTCTCTCCCACACGTCCGATCGTGGAATCAGCGATAACAACTTTAACCGGCTCGCCGTTTGAGTATCTTAAGTTTTCCTCAAACAGTTTTGCAGCGTTTTTCGCCATATTCATTGTCTGCTCTTCCAGAGATCCTCTTACATCGAGAACTCCCTTTCTTCCATCGATGGTAGGTCTGATACCGATCACCGGGTAAGAACCCACATATCTGTTTTCTGCCATAGTAACATTCCTCCTATTCTTTGGCTTTCTAAGATTTATATCTTGGTTATTATTATAATACTATTTTTTTGATTTGTCTCGTGATATAATAGAATAAAAATATAACGATATTCACTTTTCAAACAAAACGCTGAATTTGTATCCGTATGATTTATCTCTGCCTGAAACACATTTATTAAGGATAATTTCCAGGCAGCCTTCTGACAGGCATATGGCTCGGCATCAAGAAAGGAAGGAACAAAAGATATGAAATACATGAACTACCGGGAAGAAAAGAAGCACGGGACCTTTGATTTCCCTATGGAATTTTACCATGTCGGACCGACTCACCCCCGCTATGAAATGTCCTACCACTGGCATATCGAACATGAGATCATCCGTATATTAAAGGGAGAATTCCTGATGACGATCGGCGAAGAAGAATTCCTCGCGCAGGCAGGCGATATTATCTTTGTAAAGGGAGGGCTTCTCCACGGCGGGATCCCGAAAAACTGCCTCTACGAATGCATTGTCTTTAATCTCGACTCATTGATGACTTCCAGTCTTGCGGGCGAACGTCTGTTAAAAAAAATACGCAGCGATTCCATTCTGATCTTTAATCATTTTTCTGCATGCGACACCGAACTTGCCCATATCACTGACCGCATGTTCGGCCAGATGAAACGCCAGGCGGAAGGGCACGAGCTGATCGTGATCGGCGCCTTCTACGAATTTTTCGGTTACATTCTCGAACATGGATATTATGTCATCACAGAAGACGCCTCCACTAAAGAAGGCCGCCGGATCGAGCATTTAAAAAAAGCGCTGGAACTGATAGAAAATTCTTACCCTGACTGTATCACCCTGGATGACCTTGCCAAGGCGGCAGGGATGAACGCTAAATACTTCTGCCGGTATTTCCGGGAGATGACGCACCGTACTCCCATTGATTATCTGAATTATTATCGGATCGAACAGGCATGCTTCCAGCTTGCCACCTCGAACAGTTCCGTCGCGGATATCGGGATGAGCTGCGGATTCAACGATGTGAGTTATTTTATCAAAACTTTCAAAAAGTACAAAGGGATGACACCGAAAAAGTATCTGAGCGCGCCTTTGTAACGCGGATCCGGATTGCAATGTCATTTATGCAAATTCTAAAAATACTCTTATTTTCCAAAAATGGGGCTGTCGCACTAAATAATTAGTGCGGCAGCACTTTTTTGCAGAGAATAAGAGCCAGGTCTGTGCAAGGCCTGGCTCTTGGTGTAAAATTTATTTATGCGACTAAATAAACTCTTACAGAAAGATTATACATTATCTTCTCTGTACTATCAAATCAAACTTCCGCTGGATGTGGAAATTTTGATCCCGGCAGATGATCCGGTCCGTCTTCTGAGTGCATTTGTGGAGGGAATGGAACTCAGCGATCTTTATCAGACTTATAGAAAGATAAAGAAAAATCAGGCGACACCGAGGCAGCTGTTTAAGATCATGGTCTACGCCAGCATGAATCGGATCTATTCCAGCCGGGATATTGAAACAGCATGCCGCAGGGACGTCAACTTCATGTACCTTTTGGAAGGGAAACCAGCACCTGATCATGCAACCTTTGCACGTTTTGTTTCTCTGCATTTCGCGCAATGCTCGAAAAAGACATTAGCCGAGGTGTCGAAACTCTTATATTCTCTTGGAGAAATTTCCGGGAAAAGCATCTTTATTGATGGAACGAAAATAGAATCCGTTGCGAACAAATATACCTTTGTCTGGAAAAAGGCTGTTACGAAAAATCAGGCAAAACTTTTCGATAAGATCCTTGTCCTTGTGGAAGAGTGCGAAAATCTTTACGGTTTCAGGATCGCTTATAATGGGAAGGTATCCCTTCACACCTTAAAAAGGCTGCGAAAAAAGCTGTGCAGGATCAGGCAGGAGGAAGGGATTGTCTTTGTCCATGGAACCGGACGGCGGAAAACACGCCTTCAGAAATCGCTGGAAACCCTGGAAACATACATAGCAAAACTGAAGGAGTACAATAAAAAGCTTTATGTCTGTGGAGAGCGCAACAGTTATTCTAAAACAGACCCGGATGCGACTTTCATGCGGATGAAAGAAGATGCCATGCTCAATGGGCAGCTGAAACCGGCTTATAATCTTCAGCATGGGGTGGATTCAGAATATATTACATGGCTGGATATCAGTCCACGGCCTACGGATACGAGGACATTGATCCCATTCCTGAAAGATATGGAGTTGTATCTTCCGTTTAAATATCAGGAGATTGTGGCAGATGCAGGATATGAAAGTGAAGAGAATTACCTGTTTCTTGAAGAAAACGGTCAGCTGGCCTATATCAAGCCCCAGAACTATGAGATTTCCAAAACCCGAAAATACCGTCAAGATATCGGGCGGATGGAAAACATGAAATATGATGAGAAAGCGGACTGTTATTACTGTAAAAATGGACAGGTGTTGACAGTGCAGTACGAAAAGAGAGAAAAGACGGCCAGTGGATACCGGAGAACCGTTACCGTATATCGAAGTAACGGATGCAGCGGATGCCCTTTCAAAACAGACTGTATCAAGGGGAACAACTGCAAAACGCCAATGGAAGACCGCCAGAAAGTACTGTACGTTTCGAAAAAAATGAAAGAAAAACGTCAGGAGACATTGGAGCGGATTACCAGTGATTATGGTACACAGCTCCGAATGAACCGAAGTATCCAGGCCGAAGGAAGTTTTGCAAACATCAAAGAGGATATGGAATTCAGACGATATTTATATCGAGGGAATGCAAATGTAACCGCCCAGAGTATCCTGCTGGCGATCGGGTATAACATAAACAAACTTCATCATAAGATTCAGGCAGGAAGGACAGGGCGTCATTTATTTCCACTCAAACAAACCGCCTGATTTTGACAGTTCAAAAGTAAATCCTGAAAGTGAACCTTTTTTCAGAAAAGGTTTATTAAAGTTCGCCTTTTTATAGAAAGGGAATAAAAGAAGTGAATATTTCGGCTTAAAAATGGCAAAAAGATGCTGTCGCATCTATGATTTTCTAACCATTGATGCGACAGCCCCATTTCTTTACAAAAGCTTTAACCCCCATCTTTTAAACACGATAAGAGCCGCCCTTTAACGCAAGTTCTTTTTCTTTCTGTTCACCGCAATAACCGCAAGCGCCGCCCCTGACAGAAGCATGAGGCAGATCCATCCGTTTCCGAATGTATCTCCTGTCTCAACCGCTTTATCGGCTGTATCAGGCTGATCCGGCTTTTCTGCCTGCTGCTGTACAGGCTTTAACCCTTTGACCGCATTTTCTAGATTCTTAAGAGCCGCATCTACTTCTGCCTGATCTGCATCCGGATCTGCGCTGACAAGCTTAGCTGTGTTCAGAGCATCCCTGAACGCCTTCCATGTTGCAGAAGTATAATCACTCTCTTTAAACGCCTCTGCCTCTTTGATCTTCTGGTCAAGCGCTGTTTTATCCGGTTTTTCCGGTATCGGTTCCTCCGTCACTTCCTCAAGAGCTTTCATTGCGGCCGTAAGCTGATCCAGAGCCGACTGCACTTCACTCTGTTTTGCCGCCGGATTCTCGTTGACCAGCCTTGCCGCTGCCAGTGCTTCCGCAAACAGTCCCCATGTCTCCTGTGTATAATCGCTCTCCTGCTTTTCTTCTGCAAGTTTGATCGCATCTGCAAGAGCTGTCTTGTCTGCCGCTTTATCCTTCAAGGAGACGGTCACATTCACATCCTCTTCCGGCATGATAAAGGTATACTCAGATTCTCCTGTCTTCGTTACCTCTGCAGCTCCGGACGCGCCTGTCACAGTTACTGTATCGATCTCTTTATCTGAGTCTGTGACATTGACCTTGATCGTTACTGTTTCTCCTGCTTTGCTCTTCTCCGGAACTGTGATCTCCGCTCCGTCAGCTGTTCCTGCAGTGACAGCATACTCTTTCTCCGGTTCCGGCTCAGTCTGCGCTTCCAGCGCCGCCGTAAGTCTTGCCGCTGCCTGCTCAATGTCATCTGCTGCAGTCAGAGCATTCTCATTCACCGCTCCTGCCTGTACGGCAGCTTCAAAAAGTTCTCTGTCTGTACTATCCTCTGTCTCAAATCCGAGTCCCTTTTCCTCGATGATCTTTTGTGCTTCTGCAAGCTTATCTGCAAGCGCCGTCTTATCCGTAATCTCATAGACCATAAATTCCTGGATCATATAACCCGATTCAGAGTTCGATGAGATTCCCTGCATCCTGACATAACGTGCCTGCACCGGCCGCCCGTCAGCAGATATTGTACTGAGGAAATCCTGATTTCCGCGGATTTCTTTCCATGGTGTCCAGGTCTCTCCATCCTCTGATATCTGGATGTCAAAGTCTTTGCCCTTGCCGCCGTATCTCCACTGGATCTGCACCTCGCTGACATTTCTCACCTGACCCAGGTCAATGCTCAGAGAACTGTCCGAACGGTTTCCTTTCCAATAAGAGTAGATATCTGAAGTTGTTTCATCCATCTGGCTCGCAGCATTCTTCGCATTTGTAAACGCATCACCGTCAATCGCTTTAAATGCTGCTTTGACGCGTCCGTCTGCATTATCATAGTTTGCGGCATCTCCTACTACACGGGATGTTCCCCCCGCATATGTATTCTGAGCCACGTTTACTTTTGAAGTTTCTGAAGTCCAGGAGTCCGTATAATAAGCGGCTGCTTCTTCAGCTGAGAACGCCTTATTATATACCTGAAGATCAGCGATCTCGCCGTGAAGCCCTTCTCCGATCTTTTCGAGCGGAAGCGGGAAGGAGGAATACATGGTTGTCACGCTTCCCGCGGCTGTCCCGTCCTGATCCTTTTTCTGCGACAGGAATGTCTGAAGCTGTCCGTTAATATACAGTTTGGTTCCCTGGAACGTTCCCACAAGCATCACCTTTACTTCCCTTCCGTCTGCCGGCACGCTGTAATTGAAATCTCTCGTAAAGTAATTCACATTAGCGGAAAGGCTTCCGTCTTTCGTCCCCGCAATCTGAAGCTGTCCGTCGTATCCGGAGAAAATAGATGAAGCAGTCGTATTCTGCTCTGCTTCCTCCGCGTCTATACGCACGGTAAATGCGGCTGTATACGGATAAGACAGCGTCTTAAGCGGCGTTTTTACAGTGCTTCCGTCAAAGGTCAGATAACCGTCTTTGCTTACCTCTCCCTTCTCACTCAGCGTCCCGTTATAACCGTTTCCGCTTGTATCAAATACAGTCATGCCGTCGGAGGAAAGGTTATCAAAATCATAGTCCAGTACAAGTGAAGTTTTGGAGTCTGTCTCCATGGCGATCTGAGTCCCCGGTCCCTCTGCAAGGCGGGCTGCGCGCTGTTCAAATTTCTCAAAAGTGCCATTCTCGTCTGTACTGTTCCATGTCTTTTCGCTTACGATAGAAACCGCGCGGAGCACTCTCTGGTTAACGTCTCTCTCTGTCATCCCCTCCTGGCTCTGGTCGCCCCAGATTACCGTCTTTGCTCCCAGCAGGTTCGGCTCTCCCAGAAGCGGGTTCGTCCCGGTTCCCGGCGCGCCGTCCTGGAACATGGTCGGATTCCACTCATTATAAACAAATTCCGCATTCGGGACATCGCGGTTTGTACGCCCCGGATTTCCATACATAAAGGCATCGCGGCAGTTGATAATCTCATAACCCTCAGCTGCTCTTGCTTTTGCATCCTCATACCCATGATACCAGACATCAAGCTGGTAGTTTGCGGGGAGATCCACATCAGAGAGGACTGTCTCCGCTGTAGAAAACATAACAGATCCCGCTCCCCACATACGGATCTTGGTGTCTTCTCCGAGATTGCCCTGGATCACCTTGCGAAGGCTGTCAGCAAATAATGCGAATTTATCCCTGATGCCTGCTGTACTGTGATCCCAGTATTCATCTGCTCCGATATGAACGACATCTCCGGAAATGACAGGACCGCCCTCTCTGCCCGGATCTGTATATTCATCCCACAAAGTCTCCGCGAACCAGAGGGCTCTCTCTGCATTCTCTCCAGTCAGATCCAGAAGTTCTTCTCCGCCTTTGTTGGAAAGACCGCCAGCCGTATATTTCACGCCACCTTTCAGTTTCGGAATATTGTCAGGATTTTCCTCTGCGTACTTGTTATAGAGCAGGGAGTGTCCCGGAAGGTCAATCTCAGTGAGCATGTTGATTCCCTTGCTTTCACATACATCCTTCAGCGCTCTCCACTGTTCTTTCGTATACGTCGGGTTTCCCTGATAGTCTTCGTTATTTTCATAATAATCTGCATTAATGAGGTACGAAGGCACCCCGGCATGTTTTACCTCTGACTTAAGCGACGGAAATGTCTCGCTCTCCAGTCTGTGGAATCCCGAATGATTTTCTACAGACGCAGATATATTACAGTTGTCATTATCATTGATATGCAGGTGATACTCATTGATCTTATACCAGAGAAGCACCTTTGCATAATCCTGGAGCTGCTGGATACGATACGGCGTACGCGCCACATCCAGCATCACGCCTCTGATCTCATACGCC
>USKR01000049.1 GCA_900555215.1 uncultured Ruminococcus sp. | reverse complement strand
CGGATGATACATTCGCCCTGAGCATACGGATGCTCGGGTTTTTTTATTATTTGAGAAAGGTCTTAAAGAAAAGGAGGCAGGGAAATTGAGAAAGATCACAGGAAACAAATTGCTGGTGAGAGCTTTGAAAGAAGAAGGCGTGGACACGATCTTCGGCTATCCGGGAGCGTGCACCATTGATATCAGCGACGAGCTGTATAAACAGGACGATATCCGTGTCATCCTCCCGCGCCATGAGCAGGCGCTGGTCCATGAGGCGGACGCATATGCGAGGACCACGGGAAAGGTGGGTGTCTGCCTTGTTACGAGCGGTCCGGGAGCTACCAATCTGGTCACAGGGCTTGCGACAGCCAACTATGACAGTGTCCCTCTTGTATGTTTTACCGGACAGGTGGCAAAGCACCTGATCGGAAACGATGCATTCCAGGAAGTGGATATTGTGGGAATCACACGCAGTATCACAAAATATGGAGTGACTGTGAGAAACAGAGAGGATCTGGGGCGGATCATTAAAGAGGCGTTCTATATTGCCCGGACAGGACGGCCGGGACCGGTGCTCATCGATCTTCCCAAAGATGTGATGTGTGAACTTGGAAGCCCGGATTATCCGGAGACTGTCAACATCCGCGGTTATAAGCCGAATACAAGCGTCCATATGGGACAATTGAAACGTGCGCTGAAGATGCTGAAAAAAGCGAAAAAGCCGTTGTTCCTCGCGGGAGGCGGCGTAAATATCGCCCGTGCGAACAAAGTATTTGCGGAAGTTGTGGAAAAGACGAATGTGCCGGTCGTTACAACCATCATGGGAAGGGGCGCGATTCCGACCGATCATCCGCTGTTTATCGGAAATCTGGGAATGCACGGACAGTATGCGGCAAACATGGCAGTGGGAGAATGCGACCTTCTCTTCTCGATCGGGACCAGGTTCAATGACCGTATTACAGGAAAGCTCCACGCGTTTGCTCCGAATGCACAGATCGTGCATATAGATATTGACACTGCATCCATATCCAGAAATATCCACGTGCATGTGCCCATCGTTGCGGACGCCCTCGAAGCGGTTACAAAGATGAATGAATACGTAGAGCCCTGCGAGACGGAAGAATGGCTGGCGCGGATCCGGGCGTGGAAAGAAGAGCATCCGCTTACCATGAAGAATCATACACATATGACACCTATGGATATTATCCAAGAGATGAACCGTCAGTTTGACGATGCGATCATAGCCACGGATGTGGGGCAGCACCAGATGTTTGTCACTCAGTACGCAGAGATTACGGAGAAGAAGCAGCTCGTGACCTCCGGCGGACTTGGGACTATGGGGTATGGATTCCCCGCTGCCATCGGAGCGAAATTGGGCAATCCGGATAAGACAGTGATCGCGATCTCCGGGGATGGGGGCATGCAGATGAATATCCAGGAATTTGCCACAGCGGTTCTGGAGGAGCTGCCGCTCATCCTGTGCGTGTTTAATAATGAATATCTGGGCATGGTTCGCCAGTGGCAGAAGCTGTTTTACGGAAAGAGATACGGGATGACAAACCTGCGCGCGGGAGCACTATACCGCAGGACCAACGGAGAACAGATGCCTGAGTATACGCCGGACTTTGTAAAGCTTGCCGAGAGCTATGGCGCTAAGGGAATACGCGTTACAAAGAAGGAAGAGATCGCCGCGGCGTTTGAGGCGGCAAAGGCAGAGCAAAAAGTACCGACATTGATCGAATTTATCATTGATCCCGAAGATTTAGTCTATCCGATGATCCAGCCCGGCGGCACGCTGGAAGAGATGATCATGGACTGCTGATGGAAAGGAGAGCGTGAGAATGGATAACGGCATGAAAAAAAGATGGATCTCCCTTTATGTGGAAAACCAGGTAGGCGTGCTTTCAAAAATATCAGGGCTTTTTTCCGGAAAATCCTACAATCTGGACAGCCTGACCGTAGGAACGACAGAGGATCCTACGGTCTCAAGGATGACCATCGCCACGGTCAGCGATGATGAGACATTTGAGCAGATCAAGAAACAGCTGAACCGCATGGTGGAGGTCATAAAGGTCATAGACTTTACGGATATCTTTGTGAGGATGAAGGAGATTCTCTATGTAAAAGTATTTAACTGTACACCGGCGGCGAAAGTAGAAGTATTCCAGATCGCGGAGACCTTTAAGGCAAAGGTTATCGACTATGGACGAGACAGTGTGCTTGTCGAATTTGTGCAGACTGCTACGAAAAATGACGCGGTCGTGAAACTGATGAAAGAAGAGTTCAAACGGATCGAAGTCGTGAGAGGCGGAAGCGTAGGCATTGAGTCTATCAGTATGATGGAAAGGTAAAAAACAGAGCGCACTCTTGATTTTTCTTAAGCACAGTATTATAATGTCACCAGAACAAATGAAAGGCCTGTTTTGACCGGAGGAATGGAGGATTCACAATGGAGAAGAAAAATATTGACTGGGAAAATCTCGGGTTCGGCTATATACAGACAGACAAGAGATATGTGTCGAACTATAAAGATGGAAAATGGGATGAAGGAGCGCTTGTCGATGACGCGAACATTACGATGAATGAATGTGCTGGCGTGCTCCAGTATGCGCAGACTGTCTTTGAGGGAATGAAAGCATATACAACGGAAGACGGCCGTATCGTTACCTTCCGCCCGGACCTCAATGCGGCGCGTATGGTAGATTCCGCGAAGCGCCTGGAGATGCCGGTATTCCCGGAGGACCGTTTTGTAGATGCGGTAGTACAGACAGTAAAGGCAAATGCAGCATATGTGCCGCCTTATGGTTCCGGCGCGACCCTGTATATCAGGCCGTATATGTTCGGCATCAATCCTGTCATCGGGGTGAAGCCTGCGGATGAGTATCAGTTCCGTGTCTTTACGACTCCGGTGGGACCGTACTTCAAAGGCGGAGCAAAACCGATCACGATCTGCGTATCAGATTTTGACCGCGCCGCACCGCACGGAACCGGACACATAAAGGCAGGACTTAACTATGCAATGAGCCTCCACGCGATCGTGACGGCACATGCGAACGGCTTTGATGAAAATATGTATCTGGATTCCGCTACAAGGACAAAGGTCGAGGAGACCGGCGGAGCAAACTTTATCTTTGTGACAAAGGACAACAAGATCGTCACACCGCATTCCAACACGATCCTTCCGTCGATCACGAGAAGATCCATCATGTATGTCGCGGAGCACTATCTCGGACTGGAAGTCGAGGAGAGAGACGTATACTTCGACGAAGTAAAAGACTTCGCGGAGTGCGGGCTGTGCGGAACGGCGGCAGTGATCTCGCCGGTAGGAAAAGTAGTCGACCACGGCAGAGAAATCTGCTTCCCGAGCGGAATGGAGAAAATGGGACCGATCACCCAGAAGCTGTACGACACATTGACCGGTATCCAGATGGGACATATAGAGGCTCCGGAAGGCTGGCTTAAAGTGATCGAGTAAGGAAAAAGCCGGATTTATATGAATACAAAAAGAGGATATGCGTGATCTGTCATTTGCAGGCAGATCGCATATATCCTCTTTTTCATACTTTAAAGATTGAAAAGCATAGTCGCAATATTAAAATAGATCAATATGGAACATGTATCCACAAGCGTGGTGATCAAGGGTGATGCCATGATCGCCGGATCCAGACGGACTTTTTTTGCAAGCAGCGGAAGCACACATCCGATCAGCTTGGAGATGATGACTGTGCCGATCAGCGAAAGTCCGATCACCAGGGCAAGGGATACATCTTTGTACATGATCAGAATGCGGACACCGTTCGCCAGGGCAAGTACCACGCTTACGATCAGAGATACACGGAATTCCTTGAAGATGACCCGGAAGATATCTTTAAACTGGATCTCCCCGAGGGCAATCCCGCGGATGATCAGAGTGGCGCTCTGGGAGCCGCAGTTCCCGCCTGTATCCATAAGCATGGGGATGAAGGACACGAGCAGAGGGATCGCCGCGAAGGCGTCCTCATATTTTGTGATGATCGTACCCGTGATGGTGGCGGAAAACATAAGGATCAGAAGCCATACGATACGGTGCCTCGCATGATCAAACACGGAAGTCTCGAAATAGTTTTTCTCACTCGGGCTCATAGCCGCCATCTTTGTGATGTCTTCGGTCGCCTCGTCCACCATGACGTCCATCGCGTCGTCAACAGTGACAATTCCCACCATCAGTCCGTCCTGATCCAGGACCGGCAGGGCGAGAAGATCATATTTGGTGAAGAGCTGCGCGACCTCTTCCTGATCTGTGTGAGTGCTCACGGAGATGATCTCTGTCTCCATCAGGTCTTTGATCTTCATATCGTCATCGGATGTCATCAGATCTTTGGCACTGACGATCCCGACCAGTTTTCTCCTGGATGTGACGTAACAGGTATAGATCGTTTCCTTGTGGATACCGGTCTCTTTAATATGTGCCATGGACTGAGCGACAGTCATGTCTTCCCTGATATCTACATATTCCGTGGTCATGATGCTCCCTGCGCTGTCATCGGGATAGTTCAGGAGCTGGTTGATCAGCTTTCTGTCCGAAGCGCTGACTGTGTCAAGGATGCGGTTCACAAGATTGGCGGGAAGCTCTTCCAGCAGATCCACAGTATCATCCATATAGAGATCGTCCAGGAGATCTTTTAACTCTTTCTCCGAGAAAATCTCCACAAGATATGTCTGCATGGATGTCTCCATATTGGAAAACACTTCTGCCGCCTTATCTTTTGGGATAAGGCGGAAGGCAAGGGCCAGTTCGCGGTCATCAAGCTCTGAGAGCAGTGAGGCTATGTCCACTTCGTTCATTACATCTAAAATGCTTCTCACAGCTTTGAACTGCCGCTGCTGGAGAAGTTTTACAAAAATATCTTTGTTCATGATAAGTACCTCTCTTTATGTAATTTTCGTTCCTCAAGCTGCACAAATGACAACCGGCGCCAGAGTCCATAACCTCACCTCCTTGTATCGTGATTTTCCGGAAGATGTAAAAAGCTCCGTCAATGCCTGAACAATGACGGAGCCATAGCTTTTAATTTAAAACCATACTCAATGTGGACCATGCATCGTTCAAGCTTTAGCATCACAGGGCATATCAATTGCATTAGGCTGCGCCTTCACGACACGGCCTGCTGACCATCTAATCGTGTCTCCACGATCCCGCGGCAGCAATCTTCGGGACAAAAAACCCAATCCCTGTGGTAACCTCACCTACCGAAATGATGTATTATTTTTTTATCTGTCTTATTGTAGTCCAACTGACCGGGATATGTCAAGAAAATTTCTGTGGGGAAATGAATCTGCCGGCATAGAATCGCCAAAGAAAAGGGTGAAAAGCAGAGTGAAATCTGTTATAATCAAATCCGTAGGTAAGAATTACAGATACAATGCGTACCTGCATAAAAATCATATAGAAAAGGGGAAAGACAATGGAGTATAAGATCACAGGTTATAAACCCGAAAAATTATTCCACTTTTTTGAGGAGATCAGCGCAATCCCGAGAGGATCGGGAAACGAGAAAGGAATCAGCGACTATCTCGTTAAATTCGCAGAAGACAGAGGTCTCTGGGTATATCAGGATGAGGCGCATAATGTCATTATCAAAAAGGCGGGAAGTAAAGGCGCGGAGGATAAAGCAGCGGTCATGCTCCAGGGACACCTTGATATGGTATGTGACAAGCGTGCCGGTGTAGAGCATGATTTCGAGAAAGAAGGGATCGATCTGGTCGTAAAAGACGGCGTCCTCTGGGCGAACGGCACGACACTCGGATCAGACAACGGTGTGGCAGTTGCCCTGATGATGATGGTCCTGGATGACAATGAACTTCAGCACCCGCCCGTGGAATGCGTATTTACAACAGAAGAGGAAGTAGGGCTCAACGGTGCTCAGGCTCTGGATAAATCTTTGATCACAGCCCGTACGATGATCAATATGGACTCTGAGGAAGAGGGCGTTGCCACGATCAGCTGTGCGGGCGGTCTGCGCATCCAGTTCACAAGACCGGTAAAAAGAGAGGCGGCTGAAGGAAGCCTTGTATCCATTAAGATCGAGGGACTTCTCGGCGGGCATTCCGGTATGGATATCAGCAAGGAGAGACAGAATGCCAACCTTCTGATGGCGCGCATGGCGGAGCATCTGATGAGGAATACAGACGGAAAGCTTGTAAGCTTTGCCGGAGGGACAAAGGACAATGCGATCACAAGGGAGTGTGAGGCGTCTCTGATCTATGCAGACAAAGCAGAGGCAGAGAAAGCGGAGAAGCTTGCATGTGCACTGGCAAAGGATATGGCAGATGAGATCACGCCGTATGAACCGGATTTCGCATGTGAGATTTCTGTAGAAGATGGAAGGATCGCATCAGCGATCCCGCAGGAGGATGCAAAGGCATTTGTGAGCGCACTCCGTCTTACACCAAACGGAGTGTTCAGCCGCAATCTCCACATGGACGGATTTGTGGTGACTTCTTCCAATATCGGTGTGACAAGGGCGGATGAGGATGAGCTTGTCTTTGTCGTATCCCCGCGTTCTTCTGTGGCCCACGTTGCAAAAGACACAAAGGCACGCTTCCAGACCCTGGCAGATACATTTGGATTTAAAGCGGAATACAGCGGAGAATATCCGGGATGGAGCTATGCGGAGGAGTCTAAGATCCGTGAAGTATTTGTAGAAAGCTACAGGGAACTTTTCGGCACAGATCTGAAACTTGAAGCAATCCATGCGGGGCTGGAGTGCGGACTTTTCACAGAGGCGATCCCGGGACTTGACGCTATCGCGGTGGGACCGACATTGTATGATGTGCATACTCCGGACGAGCATGTGCCGCTGGATTCCTTTGAGCGTTTTTACGAACTGCTCAAGGATGTCCTGGCGAGACTGGCAGCGTAAAAAAATACAGGAGACAGTTATGAGAGCAGCATCAATATGGTGCTGCTCTTTGGCAAAGGAGGACAGGTATGGAAGCGGGAGCTTTTTATGCACAGCTTAAAAGGACGCTGGAAACAGAAGCCGGGGATGTGTGGACCGAGACTGTTCTAGAAGGAGAGCGCAGAGGGGAAAAGCATCTGCTGACTTCCGGACCGGAACGGGAGGAGGAAAAACCGCGCGTGTTCAGAGAGCGCATCAGACGCGCCCCCAAGCTGGTCATCTGCGGGGCTGGACATGTGTCCATGCCCATTATCCGTCTGGGAAAGATGCTGGGATTTACAGTGACTGTGCTTGAGGACCGTCCTAAATTCGCAGACAATGGAAGAACGGCGGGCGCGGACCATGTCATCTGCGAGACGTTTCGGGAAGGGCTTTCGAAAATCAAAGGGGATTCTGACACCTGGTTTGTGATAGTGACCAGAGGGCACCGCTATGATTCGGAATGCCTGGAAGCAATACTAGGGAAAGAATCTGCATATGTGGGAATGATGGGGAGCAGGCGGAGAGTGGCTGCCGTAAAAGATCAGCTCGCGCAAAAAGGTGTGAGCCGGGAGAAGCTTGACAATGTGTACACGCCTATAGGATTGAAGATCAGCGCGGAGACGCCGGAAGAAATTGCGGTTTCCATAATGGCTGAGATCATCCGGATCAAAAACAGCCGGGAGCAGGGCGCCGGATATTCAGCAGAACTTCTGGAAGCGCTGGCAAATGAGAAACAGAAAGCAGTGCTCGCGACCATAATTTCCAGGAAAGGATCTGCACCCAGAGGAGTCGGGACGAAGATGCTGGTCAGGG
>USKR01000048.1 GCA_900555215.1 uncultured Ruminococcus sp. | reverse complement strand
TAATCCGGATTGCAAAGGGCATAGATCACTTTGCACCAGTCTATCGGTTGTATGAGCCGGCAGGTGGCGAAGAACAGACACCGCGCAAAGAGCATCAGCCCCGCGTACGCAGTATTCCTCGCGGCGGCGGCAGTGTGTGCCGTGCTGGTGTGCATGGTGTATTTAAGCCTTCAGTCGGAAGTTGTCAGCAGATCTGAGAATGTGGCTGCGATGCAGGAAGAACTCGCGGAGTTGACAGAGGCGAATGATACGGCTTATAATGCGGCGGCTGATTCTGTGAATCTTGTGACTGTGCGCGACCGTGCGATGAATGAACTGGGGATGGTGCCCGAAGCAGAGGGATCTGTCGTGGAGTATGACAGACCGTCAGGGGAATACGTGAAGCAGTACAGTGACATTCCCGAGAGCGGAGTGCTTGCGAAGTCAAGCGACGCATCAAAATAAGGAAAAATGATATGGCAGGAAGAAAAAGAAAAAAGAGCAGATTTGAATTTTTGACGAAAAAATTCCCGCTCAGGATGCAACGGAAGCTGGTAATGCTATTTATGGCAGTGATACTGGCTTTTGTTGTTCTTATAGGCAGGATCACATACATTAATGTCACTAAGGGCAGCAAATATACAAAGGCAGTCCTTGACCAGCAGAATTATAACAGCCGTGTGATCGCCTTCAAGCGCGGAGACATCGTAGACCGCAACGGGACGAAGATAGCGACCAGCGAACGTGTTTATAATGTGATTCTGGACGTAAAAATGATGACAGATAAAGACGAGTATATCGAGCCTACAAAAGAAGTCCTCAAAGAATGTTTCGGAATTGAAGGCAGTGTCGTAGACGGTCTGATAGAGGATGATCCGGACAGTCAGTATGAGATTCTCGCGCAGGGTATTGACTATGAGACTGCACAGAAATTCAATGAGATCGATGAGGACGATGAAAAATACCCGGATGTAATGGGCGTCTGGCTGGAGGAGGACTATACAAGGAGTTACCCTTACGGAAGTATGGCGAGCGATGTGGTGGGCTTTACATATGCCGGGAACAATGGCGCGATCGGCATTGAAAATGCATACAATGAAGTGCTGAATGGGACAGACGGACGGGAATACGGATATTTCGATTCGGAATCTTCTGTGGAGCGGACGGTCAAGCCGGCAAAAAATGGAAATACCGTAGTGTCGACTATTGATGTGACGCTTCAGAATATTGTGGAACAGGCGATACTGGAGTTTAATCAGGAACATGCCGGGGATGGAGAGCTTGGAAGCAAGAATACTGCCGTTATTATCATGAACCCGAATACAGGGGAGATCCTGGCAGAAGCGTCCTATCCGAATTTTGACCTGAATGACCCGAGAAATTGGTCATCGACCTATTCGGAGGAAGCCTGGGCCGCGAAGATGCAGGAGGTGGCAGAAGATTATACGGAGCAGGGACGGGAACCCAAATGGGAGGAACTGTCAGACGAGGAGAAAGAGGCTGAGGTATTAAATGATCTCTGGCGTAATTTCTGTGTCAGCGATGCATATGAACCCGGATCTGTGGCAAAACCATTTACTGTGGCAGCGGGTCTGGAGACGGGGACTCTTACGGGAAATGAGACTTATTACTGCGGCGGCTCCAAAGACGTCATGGGATGGGAGATCGGATGCCATTACCGGGCAGGACACGGTACGGAGACGATCCAGGATGCGATCGCTAATTCGTGTAATGTCGCGCTTATGGATATGGCATCTGTTATCGGAGTGGATAATTTCACCAGATATCAGCATATTTTCGGATTCGGCGAATATACGGGCATCGACCTCCCGGGAGAGGCGTCTACGGCAGGGCTTTTATATACGGCGGAAAATATGACAGAGGTGGATCTTGCCAGCAACTCGTTCGGACAGAATTTTAATGTGACTATGACGCAGATGGCTGCGGCGTTTTGCTCGCTGATCAATGGAGGCTATTATTATGAGCCGCATGTGGTGAAACAGATCCAGGATGAGAATGGCAATGTGATCGAGACAAAAGATCCTGTTCTTCTCCGCAAGACGATATCATCAGATACATCGAAGATGCTGAAAACCTATCTGAAAGCTACGATGGACTACGGGACAGGACAGCGGGCGCAGGTAGAAGGATATGATATCGGCGCAAAAACAGGAACAGCAGAAAAACTGCCCCGTGGAAACAATAAATACCTTCTTTCTTATATAGGTTACGCGCCTCAGGAAAACCCGGAGGTACTGATCTATGTAGTGATCGATGAGGCGAGGAATGACTCTGCGGGAGACAGCAGTCTTGTACTCGGTTTGAGCAAAAAGATCATGGAGGAGGCATTCCCTTATCTGGGGATCACGACGATCGCGGAGAGCGGCGAGAATGTTCAGACAGAAGGACAGAATTTCGGAGATACACAGTACACAGATTACGACGAGAACTACCAGGATACCTACGACAATCCGGACGGGGCTTATATCGATGAAAATTACAGCCCTGACCTGGACGACTGGGCTGCCGGGGAGTCAGCGGAATAGCGGAAACGCGAATAACCATGCAGAAGATGTAATAAGCTGTAACAACATCTTTTGCATGGTTTTTATAATATGAAGAAAAATAAGACATACAACAAAAAGAAGATCATGATCGTCTTTCTGTGCGCTGCCCTGGTCCTCGCTGCTCTGATCGGAAGACTGGTCTATCTGATGATTTTTGACGCAGATTACTATCAGGAGCTTGCCCAGGATCTCCACGAGCGTGAACGTGAGATCAAAGCGGCCAGGGGAGAGATCGTGGACAGGAACGGAGTGGTGCTGGCAACAAACCGCACGGTATGCACGATTTCTGTTATCCACAGTCAGGTGGAAGAACCGGAGGAGGTTATCTCTGTGCTGAGCCGGGAGCTGGAACTGGATCAGGCAGAGGTCAGGAAAAAGGTGGAAAAGGTATCTTCTATGGAGAAAATCAAGACAAATGTGGATAAAGAGACCGGGGACAGGATACGCGGCTATGACCTTGCCGGAGTAAAGGTGGATGAGGATTATAAACGTTATTATCCTTACGATGAACTTGCCTCGCGTGTTCTTGGTTTTACGGGAGGGGATAACCAGGGGATTATCGGGCTGGAAGTAAAATATGAAGAATATCTCAAAGGTGTTAACGGTACGATCCTCACTGTCACAGACGCAAGAGGGGTGGAGCTTAATGGGGTGGCAGAGGACCGGATCGAGCCCGTGCCGGGAGAGACTCTCCGCGTCAGCCTGGACTATAATATTCAGTCCTACTGTCAGCAGGCGGCAGAAAAAGTAATGGAGGAGAAACAGGCGGAAGCGGTGTCTATCCTTCTGATGAACCCGCAGAACGGAGAGATCTACGCAATGGTCAATGTCCCGGAATTCAATCTGAACGAGCCGTATGAGCTGAATACAGGGGCGGATGAAGAGGCTCTTTCAGATGAAGAGCTGCAGGACGAACTCAATCAGATGTGGCGGAACCGCTGTATCAATGATACCTATGAGCCGGGGTCTGTGTTCAAGATCATTACCTCCTCCGCATGTCTGGAAGAGGGCGTGGTGTCTCTTGACGATACGTTTTTCTGTCCCGGATACCGGATCGTGGAGGACCGGAAGATCCGCTGCCATAAGGTGGGAGGACACGGACAGGAGACATTTGTGCAGGGAATCCAGAATTCCTGTAATCCGGTTTTCATGGACATCGGACTCAGGCTGGGTGCGGATCGGTTCTATGAATACTTTGAAAAATTCGGGCTTATGAAGCTGACGAATATCGACCTGCCGGGGGAAGCGGGGACGATCATGCACAAGAAAGAGGATATCGGTACCGTGGAACTGGCGACTATGACGTTTGGTCAGTCTTTTCAGGTCACGCCGATCCAGATGGCAGTGACTGTCAGCTCGATCGTAAACGGAGGAAACAGAGTAACTCCCCATGTGGGAATGGAGATTCTTGACAATAACGGCAGTATAGTGAAAGAGTTTGATTATGAGGCAGAGCCCGGGATTGTTTCTGAAGAGACGTCAGAGACCATGCAGATGCTGCTGGAGAGCGTGGTTTCGGAGGGGTCGGGAAAAAACGCGTATCTGGAAGGATATTCCATTGGCGGCAAGACCGCAACGTCACAGACGCTTCCCAGGAGCGCAAATAAGTATATTTCTTCGTTCTTAGGTTTTGCGCCGGCGGATGATCCTCAGATCCTGGGGATGGTCATCATTCATGACCCGCAGGGCGTTTACTATGGCGGGACTATCGCGGCGCCGGTGCTCCGCAGCATTTATGACAATGTACTCCCGTATCTCGGGATTGAAAAAAAGTAAGCCATGGTTTATACTAAACAGGTTAAGAAACGAAAGAGATGAAGAGGTGGATTTATGAGCAGTCATGTAGTGATACCGGTGCTGATATCATTTGCCATCAGCCTTGTGCTGGGACCGGTGGTCATTCCTTTTTTGCGGAAACTGAAGATGAAGCAGACTGAGCGCGTGGAAGGCGTACAGTCTCACTTAAAGAAAGCGGGTACGCCGACCATGGGCGGCATCATGATCCTGATTTCTGTGATCGTGACGTCCCTGTTTTATGTGAAGGACTATCCGAAGATCGTCCCGGTCCTCTTTCTGACGGCCGCATTTGGCCTGATCGGATTTCTGGATGACTACCTGAAGGTGGTGCTGAAACGCTCTGACGGGCTGATGCCCATGCAGAAGATGGCGCTTCAGATCGTGGTCACAGCGATCTTTGCATTCTATCTGGTAAAAGTTGCGGACATTCCGCTGACGATGCTGGTGCCGTTTTCTAACGGGTACTACCTGGATCTCGGATGGGCGGCGTATCCGGTTCTCTTCGTAGCTGTGATCGGAACGGTTAACGGTACGAATTTTACAGACGGTCTGGACGGTCTTGCCTCCAGCGTGACAGTGCTCGTAGCGACTTTCTTTACCGTGGTTGCGATCGGGACAAAGAGCGGAATTGAACCGGTTACCTGTGCGGTAGTGGGTGCCCTGCTTGGATTTTTGCTTTTCAATGTATATCCGGCAAGTGTGTTTATGGGTGATACAGGATCCCTTGCTCTGGGGGGATTTGTGGCAGGGACGGCATACATGCTCCAGATGCCGCTGTTCATCATTATTGTCGGATTCATTTACCTGGTGGAAGTTGCATCCGTCATGATACAGGTGACATATTTTAAAAAGACAGGCGGAAAGAGAATCTTTAAGATGGCTCCGATCCATCACCATTTTGAGCTGTGCGGATGGTCGGAGACAAGGGTTGTCGCTGTGTTTTCCATTATTACGGCGCTCCTTTGCCTGATCGCTTTAATGGGGGTATAGCACTATGGAGATGAAAGAAAAAAAGGTACTTGTATTCGGATCCGGCATCAGCGGGGAGGCAGCAGCAGGTCTTCTTCTGCGCGAAGGCGCTCATGTGGTACTGTATGACGGAAATGAAAATCTGGATTCACAGGAGATTGAAAAGAAGATAAGAGAAAGCCTGAACGGGGCAGAGCCGGGAAACAATGCTGAGGCAGGACAGAGCACTGAGGCAGGATCAGACCTGAATGTCGTGCTGGGTGAGTTCCCGGAGGAGCTTCTCGGCGAACTCTCACTGACTGTGATGAGTCCCGGAGTCCCGACGGACCTTCCGATCGTGGACAGGATGAAAGCTGCGGGAATTCCTGTATGGGGAGAGATCGAGCTTGCCTATGCGCTTGGAAAAGGCGATGTCCTTGCCATTACAGGGACAAACGGAAAGACGACCACAACGGCTCTTCTGGGACAGATCATGGGAAACTGGAAGGAGAGCGCTTTTGTGGTGGGCAATATCGGAAATCCGTATACAAGTATCGTGCCCGAGACAAAGGAGGATTCCGTGATCGTAGCAGAGATGAGCAGTTTCCAGCTTGAGACGGTACATACTTTCCGCCCCAGAGTTAGCGCCATACTTAATATCACTCCGGACCATCTGAACCGCCATCATACGATGGAAGCATATATTGCGGCAAAAGAGCGGATCGCAGAGAACCAGACAGCGGATGATGTGTGCGTTCTGAATTATGAGGATGACGTCCTGCGTGAATTCGGTGAAAAGGTGGCTGCGGATGTTCTATATTTCAGCAGCCGGCGTAAACTTAAAAGAGGTGTGTATCTGGACGGGACCACTATTGTCTGCAATGTGGATAAGGAAATCCCGGTCTGTGATGTCAGCGAACTCCAGATCCTGGGTACGCATAATCATGAAAATGCCATGGCGGCGGCAGCTATGGCGTATGCATATGGAACTCCGGTGGAAGTGATAAGGAAGACTTTGAAAGAATTTGCCGGGGTAGAACACCGGATCGAGTTCGTGGCAGAGAAGGACGGGGTCGCTTATTACAATGACTCCAAGGGAACAAATCCGGACGCGGCGATACGCGGGATCCGGGCAATGAACCGCCCTACAGTGCTGATCGGCGGCGGCTATGATAAGCAGTCGTCTTATGATGAATGGATACAGGCATTTGACGGGAAGGTAAAGAAACTGGTCCTGATCGGGGCTACCAGGGAAAAGATTGCCGAAACCGCGGCAAGGCTTGGATTTACTGATACCGTGATGGCGGATACGTTTGAGGAAGCTTTTGAGAAATGTGTAGAATATGCACAGCCCGGGGATGCAGTACTTCTTTCACCTGCATGCGCGAGCTGGGGAATGTTTAAAAATTACGAAGAACGCGGAGATAAATTCAAAGAACTAGTAAAACAGTTGTAGGGAGTGGAGTTTATTGGAGCGTTCCAAAAGGAAGCGGCGGTATGACGAGACGATGGCGGCTGTGATCCTGATCCTTGTGGCGATCGGCCTTGTGGTGCTCTACAGCACAAGCGCCTACAATGGAAGGGTAAAATTCCATGATTCACTGTATTATGTAAAAAAGCAGGGATTTGCCACACTGATCGGTCTTTTCGGTATGATAGTCATCGCGCAGATCGATTACCATAAATGGGTACCCCTTGCTGTTCCTGGATATCTGACAGCAATCGCCCTTTCTGTGGCTGTAATGCTGTTTGGAGATGAGTATAACGGGTCCAAAAGATGGCTGTCTTTGGGCCCTCTTTCTTTTCAGCCTTCAGAGTTCGCCAAAGTGGCGGTCATTCTCTTTCTGGCGTGGCTGGTGAGCAAAAATGTCCGGCAGATGCACCGGTTCAGGACCCTGATACTTATGATGCTGCCGGTGCTCCCCGTGGTGGGGCTGGTGGGGGCAAGCAACCTGAGTACTGCCATCATCATACTGGGGATCGCAGTGGTGCTGATTTTTGTGGCAAGCCCGAAATACTCACAGTTTATCTGGATGGGGAGTGCAGGCATCGCCTTTATGGCGGTGTTTCTCGCTATGGAGAGTTACCGTCTGGAGAGGATCGCAATCTGGCAGCATCCGGAGAAATACGAAAAAGGCTATCAGACACTTCAGGGACTTTATGCCATAGGCAGCGGCGGACTTTTCGGCAGAGGGCTGGGAAACAGCGTGCAGAAGCTGGGATTTCTTCCCGAGGCGCAGAATGATATGATCTTTTCCATTATCTGTGAAGAGCTGGGACTTGTCGGAGCGGGGATCATCATACTTCTGTTTCTTATCCTGATCTGGAGGCTGTTCGTGATCGCCACGAGAACACAGGATCTTCTGGGGGCCCTTATTGCCACGGGAGTTATGGCGCATATGATGATTCAGGTCATCCTGAATATCGC
>USKR01000047.1 GCA_900555215.1 uncultured Ruminococcus sp. | reverse complement strand
TAACGGCACCGGAAAGACGACGCTCCTTAAGATCCTAAATCAGGTGCAGAAGGCAGACGCCGGTTCCTTTACCCTTGGAGCCAAAGTACAGATCGGATACTATGATCAGGAACACCACGTACTCCATGACAATAAAACCATTTTTGATGAGATCTCTGACGACTATCCGACACTTAATAATACACAGATCCGCAATACACTTGCCGCCTTTCAGTTTACGGGGGATGAGGTGTTCCAGGTGATCTCCACTCTGAGCGGCGGAGAAAAGGGGCGCGTTTCTCTGGCAAAGCTTATGCTCTCAGAAGCCAATTTTCTCATACTGGACGAGCCCACCAACCATCTGGATATTGCCTCCAAGGAGATTCTGGAAGAAGCACTCAACAATTACAGCGGTACTGTACTCTATGTGTCCCATGACCGTTACTTTATTAATCAGACCGCCACACGTATACTGGAGCTGGTAAACCAGACTTTCGTAAACTATATCGGAAACTATGACTACTATCTGGAGAAAAAGGAAGAACTCACTAAAGCTTATGCATCTGTTCCGTCCGCTGAAAAAGCAGGAAATTCCGGAAACAGAGCTGCTGGAAACGCCTCAGAAAGCACAGATCCGTCTGCCGGAGCCGCTTCTTCTAAACCGTCTGCCCTGAGCTGGCAGGAACAGAAAGAACTGCAGGCAAAAGAAAGAAAACGTAAAAACGATCTGAAAAAGACCGAGGAAGAAATCTCACGGCTGGAAGAACGAAATGAAGAGATCGACCATGAACTTACGCTGGAGGAAGTGTACTCCAACTCCATCAAATGCCAGGAACTGACCTCTGAAAGGACTCAGAACGAAGAAAAGCTGGAAGAACTGTACGAAAAATGGGAGAGTTTAGCGGAGTAAATCTGGATTTGTGCGTGAGGACAGGAGACGGAATAACGTCCGAAAACCGCGGAGTATTTTAAAGACGTATCCGCGGCGGTCGGTAATATGGCTCGGGTTCCGGTTCCGTAATCTGGGAAAGTGCTAAACGGCAGGAAGCACGGCTAAAAACAATTGAAGAGAGGATGATTCGGCTTCGCCTCAGGCATCCTCTCTTCAATTAACGCCGAACTCCCTGCCGTTAAGACTTCCCAACAGATTACTCCAAGTCACCGTCGCCACATCCCCGCCCGCCGCGAAAGGCACTTCAAACAGGTCCGCGTTTTTCTACGTTCATCCGATCAGAAGTCCGCACAGCCAAATCCAGATTTTAAAACTGCATCTCAATCTTGGTGCCTCTTCCGGGAGAGCTGTCAACACTGACTTTCGCCCCGTGGAGCAGTGCTCCATGCTTTACGATAGACAGCCCAAGTCCGGTCCCTCCGCGCTCCTTCGAGTGACTCTTATCCACGCGGTAAAATCTCTCAAAAATACGCTCATGGTGTTCCTTCGGAATACCGATACCCGTATCAGCAACACTGATCTTAGGTCCTTCCAGTGTATTGCCGACCCAGACAGTGACCCTTCCCCCGTCATTATTATACTTGATCGCATTCTCACACACATTGTAGACCATCTCATCCAGAATCTGACGGATGCCCACATATTTCACCGTCTCCCCTGTAAGTTCCGTGCGGATATTCTTCTGAGACGCCTGAGGCGACAGGCGGCTGACAATTTCTCTGGTCAGATCATAGAGATCAACCTCCTGTTTCTCCAGCTCTACAGATTCCTCATCCAGCTTGGACAGCTTGATGATGTCCTCCACAAGAGTGATCAGACGGCGCGCTTCCTTGTAGATGCGCTCCGAAAATACCGGGATGTCCGCCGGACGCACCATTCCGTTCTTCATGATCTCTGCATAGCCTGAGATAGAGGTCAGCGGAGTTTTGAGCTCATGGGATACATTTGCAGAAAATTCCTTCCTCATATTGGAAACAGCTTCTTTCTCCCTGTTCTGCCTGTCCATTGCAGTAAGGAGAGGGCTCAATTCTGTATAAACATCATTGTCAAGCGGCTGCTCCAGATCAAGCTCGTTTATAGGCTTGATCAGGCGGGCTGTCTGCCATTTTGCAAGCAGCATGGCAAAGATGATCATCAGTACGGCAAGCCCCCCGATCACCGGAAGCATAGTCAGAGCAGTACTTGCCAGGCTGTCCACCTCTCTGGACACACGGAGCACACTCCCGTCCTCCAAAAGGAGCGCATAATAATACAGGTCCTTTTCTACTGTCACAGAACGTCTCACATCTTCGCCTTCTCCGCTTTTAAGCGCTTCCCTTACCTCTTCTCTCCCGCTGTGATTATCAAGAGTATCCGCATCACGCCGGGAATCATAGAGCACATTGCCACTCTCATCAATGCGGGTCACACGGGTTGACTCATCTATATTGTCCATCTGTTCCAGATATTCTGTTCCTGAAATGTTGACGGCCGTGCAGATATATTTTGCCTCCTGCTTCACTTCCGCCCGCAGGATAGACATATTCTGATTATAAAGGATCACGGACAGGATAACATAGAAAAGCACGAGGGTCACTGCAAGAATGACCATCATGCTCTTCTGTATCTTAAGCCGCATGCTCCTGGGATATCTTTCTCTGATCTTTTCCCGAATATTCTGCTGAATCTTCTGTACCATACTTATGCGACTCCTCCAACACGATATCCTACGCCGCGGACAGTCTGGATGATCTCTCCTTTTGTTCCCAGCTTCTGCCTTAAAGTCCGGATATGTACATCCACAGTCCTGGTCTCGCCGTCAAAATCATAACCCCAGATTTCTGTCAGCAGCTGATCCCTTGTCAGGACGATCCCCTGATTGCGCATCAGTTTCTCCAGAAGCTCAAATTCCTTGAGAGTGAGCGCTATCTGTTTTCCGTCCACAGTAACCTCATGCTTCTTTATGTCCATGCGGACGCCCGAAAGCTCCATGTCGATACGGTCTTCTACCTTCCCTGAACGCCGCAGGACCGCCTTGATCCTGGAGACGAGCTCCATCATGCCGAATGGTTTTGTCACATAGTCATCTGCCCCGGAATCCAATCCGATCACTTTATCATACTCTGTGCCCTTTGCTGTGACCATGATCACAGGAATGCTTTTCGTCTTTGGAGAAGACTTCAATTTCTTCAAAAGTTCAAGACCGTCATCCCCGGGAAGCATGATATCAAGCAGGATCAGCTCCGGCGTATCAAACGCCAGAGCCTCCATGAAGGCAGAACCTTCCGCAAATCCCCTGGCTTTCAGCCCGGTTGTTTCCAGAGTATATATCACCAGCTCACGAATGTTGTCGTCATCTTCCACGCAATATATCATCGTTTCGAGTTCTCCTTCGTCTTATATTACCTTTTCCAATATCAGCCGTTATCTCTTTTTCAAGAGACTGCGGCCGCACCATCAGCTTTCGTGGATAACCGCGCTGTCCTTGTGCACGCCGGTAATGGAAAATTCCACCCACTCAGCAATATTCGTTGCATGATCACCGATACGCTCAAGATATTTCGTCACCATGATCAGGTCAAAGATCGCTTTGCCATTCTCGCCTTTTTCTTCTTTAATGAAGCTGATCATTTCATCCTTCACTTCATCAAAGTAAAGGTCGATCTCATCGTCCGCTTTCATCACATCGCGGGCAAGCTCAAGATCTCTGTTCACATAAGCTGTGACACTGTTGCGCACCATTTTGCTTACCTCAGACGCCATAGTGCCGATCACCTGGATATTTTCCGCGGTTGCCGCCCATTTCTTTGAGGACAGGATGATCTCTGCAATATCCGCAGTCTGGTCTCCGATACGCTCCATGTCTGTGATCATTTTAAGCGCAGCGGAAATTCTTCTTAAATCCTTTGCCACCGGCTGCTGCTGGAGCAGAAGTTTCAGGCAGAGCCTCTCAATATCTTTCTCGGACTGGTCGATCTCCTCATCCTCTGAAATGATAACTCTTGCCTGCTCCGCGCTTCCGTCTTTCAGAGCCTGTGTTGCCTTTGCGATAGCTGTCTCGCAGAGCTCTCCCATATGTGTAAGCTGCTCATCCAGAAGATGAAGCTGTTCATCAAATTTATTACGCATGATTTAACCAAACCTCCCTGTGATGTAGTCTTCTGTTCTCTTATCCGCTGGTATGGAGAAGAGTTTTTCCGTATCATTGTACTCTACGACTTCTCCCAGAAGGAAAAATGCAGTATTATCAGATACACGTACAGCCTGCTGCATATTATGCGTTACCATAACGATAGTATAGTCCTTTTTCAGTTCCATCGCAAGGTCTTCGATCTTGGATGTGGAGATCGGGTCAAGTGCAGAAGTAGGCTCATCCATGAGAAGGACTTCCGGCTCAACGGCAAGCGCCCTTGCGATACAAAGTCTCTGCTGCTGTCCACCGGACATGCCCAGCGCGCTTGTCTTAAGGCGGTCTTTACACTCATCCCAGATCGCTGCGTTTCTCAGTGACTTTTCTACAATATCATCCAGCTTTGACTTGGAATGGATTCCGTGTGTCCTCGGTCCGAACGCAATATTATCGTAGATGCTCATCGGGAACGGATTCGGTTTCTGGAATACCATGCCCACACGTTTTCTTAACATATTTACGTCCATGCCCTTAAAGATATTCTGTCCGTCAAGGAGGATCTCACCGTCGATACGGCAGCCTTCCACAAGGTCGTTCATACGGTTGATGGACTTAAGGAGTGTTGATTTACCGCAGCCGGAAGGTCCGATAAATGCGGTGATCTTGTTGGCTTCGATCTCCAGATTTACATTCTTGAGCGCCTTAAAATCGCCGTAATACAAATCCAGATTCTTTATACTAATCTTAGACATTTCCTCTACCTCTTTAATCCGGGACGTAGTCAAATTCAATTTTACTACGTCCCCTTTCACAGTTTTTTCACATTTATGCTTTCGTAAGTTTTCTTGCGATCACGCTTGACAACGCGTTAATGCCTACTACAAGAACAAGCAGGATGACCGCTGTTGCGTATGCCTGGTCCATATAGAGTCCCTCACTTGAAAGGACATACATATGAAGAGCCAGGGTACGCCCAGATCCCATGACACTGTCCGGAATCTGCGCAACGGTTCCTGATGTATACATCAGCGCCGCAGTCTCTCCCACGATACGTCCGATAGCAAGTATCACACCTGCAAGAACGCCAGGGATCGCCGACGGAAGGACGATGCGGAACACGGTGCGCAGCTTGCCTGCGCCCAGCCCGAAGCTTCCTTCACGGTAAGAATCAGGAACTGCTTTCAGCGCTTCCTCTGTCGTTCTCATAATCAGCGGAAGGATCATGATCGCTATGGTGAAGGCGCCTGCCAGCAGGGAGAAGCCCCACCCCAGAGCATTTACAAAGAACAGCATACCGAAGAGTCCGTATACGATAGACGGAATGCCGGAAAGCGTCTCTGTCGTCAGCCGGATGACCTCTATGAATTTGTTTCCTCTCTTCGCATACTCTACGAGAAAAATCGCAGAGAAAATTCCGAACGGAACCGCGATCAGCAGTGATAACAATGTCATAACGATCGTATTGACAAAGGCCGGCACGACCGAAGCATTCTCAGAGCTGTACTCAAGCGAAAACAGTGACGGTTTGATATGCGGCAGACCGTTGATCAAAATGTAGGCGATCAGAAAAATCAGAACGGCGAAAGTGACGAGCGCTGCCAGCATCACGAGCAGCATCAGGATAAATGAGCCCGGATGCTTTAAATATGTTTTGAATTTATCGCCGATCGTTGTTTTATTGATCATCTGATTGCTTCTGCTTACTTCATTACTCATGATCCGCCCCCCTCTTCAGCAATGCTACACTCAGGTTAATGATCAGGATAAATACGAAGAGCACTACGCCTGTCGCGATCAGCGCTTCGCGGTGCAGGCCTGTGGCATATCCCATCTCAATAACAATGTTTCCGGTCAGGGTACGGATGCCATCCAGCATACTCGTCGTAAGCCGCGCCTGGTTTCCGACGATCATGATGACAGCCATTGTCTCTCCGATCGCACGACCGATCCCCAGCACGATCCCGGCGATCACTCCTGATTTTGCCGCGGGAATAATGACTCGGAAAATACTTCTTTCCTTTGTAGCGCCCAATGCGAGCGAGCCTTCATAGTAATGTGCAGGCACCGCGCGCATCGCGCTTTCTGTTGTTCCTATGATCGTCGGAAGGATCATCATCCCCAGGATCAGTGAAGCAGTCAGGATACTGTTTCCGTTGCCGGGGCTCTTTACAAGATGTGCCTTGTACAGTATAGTCCCGAATTCACGGATCAGCGGCACTACGACCACAAGTCCGAAGAAACCGTAGATAACAGAAGGAATACCTGCAAGAAGCTCTGTGGCTGCCTTCAGCGGTTTATAAATATGTTTCGGACAGTACATTGCCATAAAGACAGATGTCAGGATACCGATCGGCACTCCGAAGATGATCGCGCCCGCTGTCACATAGAGGCTTCCCACGATCATAGGCAGGATGCCGAACTGTTCACTGTTCGGACGCCAGATCTCGCCTGTGATAAATTTGATAAATCCGATTTCTCTCATTGCAGGGATTCCATTTGCAAAAAGGAAAATGCAGATGAGCGCCACCGCCAGCACGGATGCACATGCGGCTACGAAAAATACTCCCTGCATGAATTTTTCAGTCCATGCTTTTGATTTCATTTTTTCCTCCTAATGAGCCGGGAAGACATGCTCCATATCTGCCCGGCTCACATTTTAAAAGCGGAAACCTTTTACTTTAAGGATTTCTCTGTACGGTATTTTAAAGTCTGCGCTAATCCGATTAGATTGCGTCCCAGGTTGTCACATCGCCAAGGTAGATATTCTTCACCTGATCAGATGTCAGATCATCCGTCGGGTTATTCTTATTTACGACAACAGCGATACCATCTGTCGCGATGACTGTTCCCTCAAGTTCAGCAGCCTCTTCGTCCTTCAGCTCTCTGGAAGCCATACCGATATCATAGCTTCCCTCGATTGCAGATGTCATACCTGTTGTAGAATCAGATGTCTGAAGCTCGATAGACGCGTTCGGGTTTACTTCTGCATAAGCCTCGATCAGTTTTTCCATCAGCGGTGATACAGAAGAAGAACCTCCGACTACACAGCTTCCTTCCGGAGCCTCGCCGGCATATGCCTCTACCTCAGCTACCGGGATGTATCCCTCGTCAGCTACAACTGCCTGACCCTCTGTACTCATGATGAACGCCATGAAATCCTTTGCAACCGCATTGTCAGAATCCGGTTTCACTGCCACGTTGAACGGTCTGGATACTTTGTAAGTTCCGTTCTCGATATTCTCTGCCGTAGCATCTACTCCGTCAATCTTAACTGCCTTTACGAGAGAATCGTCAAGAGATCCCAGAGAGATGTAACCGATCGCATACTCATTCTCAGATACTGTCGTCATCATAACTGAAGTGCTGTTTGTCGTCTGAGCATCCAGAGTGATCATATCGTTGTCTTCTTCATCAACAACACCGAACAGCTCTGTGAAGGCTCCTCTTGTACCTGATCCTTCCTCACGTGTTACGGCTGTGATCATATTTGCCGCGTCCCAGCTTCCGGACTCGCCGCCTTCCTCTGTTGCCGCGTCACTGTTCGCTGATGTGTCTTCGTTACTTCCGCATCCTGCTGCCATTGCGGCTACCATTGATGCTGCTGCCAATACTGCGATAAACTTTTTCATTTTCATTGTCTCATAATCTCCTTTTTGAAATTTCGATTATTATGTACTGCGGGTTTTCCCGCCTCTGCCGAGG
>USKR01000046.1 GCA_900555215.1 uncultured Ruminococcus sp. | reverse complement strand
TGATCTCCGTGCCGGAAGCCACAGCTCCCGCCTGGGGATCTGCCTGCGGCGCCGCCACTGTCCCCTCAGATGTTCCGCCTTCCGCCGCTTTGTAGAGCGTGAACTCAGAAGGATACCCGTTTGGATTTCCCTCGACGGTCGTCGTCTTGTAGGCGCGGAATCTGTTCTGGCTGCTCCGGTTGCTCGCCAGGATGACAGTATCGTCTCCCTGACCGCTGAACGTGAACTTCCCGTCCCGGCATTCCCATTTCCACTGATACTCCGTATCGGAAATGCGGATCCCGTTTTCATTTCCGCCCTTCGGCGCAAGGAACTGTCCGTCCATATCCTTGATGGTGGCAGTGCCGCCCGACACGGCGATCTTCCAGACCGTCTCGTCCGCCGGCGCCGCGATCGTATCTCCCAGTGCGGTCCCCAGCTCATCTGCCGGAAGCCATGTGCCGTCGATCTTCTGCGGCGCAAATCCAGTATCTGTCACCATGACATAGCTGCCTGTCGTAAACTCCGCTTCTTCCGTGATCCTCCCGAAGGAAGTCCCTTCCGCGGCTGACGCCGTGGACGGAAGAAGGGAAAATGCCATCAGGACAGCCATGCACAGCGCGGTAAGCCTTGCGCTTAACGCTGTCTTTGCTTTCTTTTTCATCTTCATCCTCCAATCTTGAAAAGTGACCGTAAAACCAGCTCCGGAAAAATTTCGGAGCCATCTATATTAAACTCTCCGGCCTCTGCAATGCACCATCAGTCTGGCGCTGATAAAAGCCACGAGAGGAACTGTCAGAAGTATACCGAAAGAACCAGCCACACTCTGTACCACCTCCAACGCGATGGAGTCCGTATTGATCAGCTGCAGGAAGGGGATATCATAGGTCTGCACCAGGATCAGCATGTTAAGAGACGATCCTGCAAATGCCAGGATCAGCGTATTCGCCATGGTTCCCATAGCGTCTCTTCCGATCTGCATTCCGGAGCGGAACAGGCTGCCCGCAGATGCCTCCGGATTCTGTTCTCTCATCTCCCACACTGACGATGCGATCCCGAGAGATACGTCCATCACAGCGCCCAGTGCGGAGATCAGGACTCCGCACACAAGCAGCCCGCTGATCTTCAGCCCCCGGTCTGCTCCGTACAGGATCAGGTTTTCTGCCTCCTGCATGTTGAAGCCGTTCATAGGCGAAAGGGTTCCCACCGCTGCCGCCGCGATCCCTGCCGCGAGCACGCCGCCGACACAGCCGCATACCGCGCACAGCGTCTTTTTCGAATACCCGTTCAAAAAGATCAGCCCGGCTGCCGCTGACACTGCTGATACCCCGATGGTCACCGGAACTGCCGGGACGCCCCGGATCAGGCACGGGATCAGGATGAACCAGATACAGCCAAGCGTGAGCAGGAGTCCTGCCAGCGCGCCGACTCCCTTTTTCCCGCCAAGCACTGCCAGCAGTGCGAAAAAGATAAGCAGAAACACGCCCAGCACGATCCCTCTGTCATAGTTGAACACCGATGCGTAATAAGAACCATCCTCATCCGTCATGATCCGCACAATGATCCGGTCTCCCTGATCCACATCCACGTTGAACAGCGCGCTCATATAGTTGGTCACTGTCATGATCTCACCCTTATGGTCTCCAGACAAAATCCGGATCTCCAGCTCCTGATCACCCACGCGGCGTCCCTCCGCGTTCTGATGATCCTCTTGTGCGTTGTCTGCCAGAACTGCCGTGACTTCCGCGGAGGCGTACACCAGCCGGCTGGCATCCGACGCAGTCTCATCCTCGTCCATCCGGCTCAGCCAGACCGCGGTCACCGTCAGAACCGCCAGGACAAGCGCCATAGGAAGCGCTCGGAGCAGCGTATGTAAAATCTTGTCCTTCATAATCCCTGTATTCCTTTCCCACAGTAAATTCAGCGCCGATATACAGGAAACAATCCGGCAGATTTAAGCCTGTCGTCCCATAATATCCGCGCTGTGGTTCATTGTCTTACCTTTTTATATTTTCCTATTCTATGGCGGCCGTGTTAAATGTGCGCCTGACTTTCTGTGAAGTTTCATTTAAATTTATGAAAAGTCCTCAGCTGACCTGATGAAAAAAGCAGCGTGTCAAAGAATATCTTCTTATTCTTCAACACGCTGCTTTTTTTCATTCCCTCCTTGAAGGGAAAAATATTTTTGAAATGTTTCTGCCGCCTCCTCTGTATCCCGAAATGCTTCCTCCTGTTCCAGCATCCTGCGCAGAAATCCTCTCTGTCCTTCCGAAAGATCCAGTTCCTCATGCCACGGGCGGTCTCCTCTTCCGGAATATCCCGAATAGAGCAGATAGATCAGAACATTCGCCGTCCGCGCATAGTCGAGGCTGAATCTGATGTTCTTCCCATCCGCATATCTGGCAAGGCCGAAGTCCAGCAGAGCGAGCTTCTCCCCGTCATATGTCAGATTCGACACGCTGATGTCTCCGTGCACCACATTCCTGCTGTGAAGATATTCCAGAACGCCAAAGAGCTGTGTCCCGATCCTGTATATTTCTTCGTGAGAAAAAATTTTTCTCCTCTTAAAAAGCCACTCTTCCAACGTAGCCCCTTGCTTAAACTCAAGGACATAATAGTAACCCTGCCGGCAGTTGATCACTCCCAGAAGCTCCGGGACGGCCGGATGGCTCAGGCCGGACAGGATGACCGCCTCATAATGGTTCTGCTGCTGGTTCTTCCGGAGCATTCTGGGCCGGAATCTTTTCAGAACGACAGTTTTTCCTGTCGGACCATGCGCAAGAAAGCAGACACCGTAGCGTCCGCTGCCTATGCGGGATGCCACGGTGTACTCTCCGATCTTACTGCTTCGGCCCCCGCGCCGCTTCAGACATATCATCTCTGTACCGGCGCGCCGCACTCTGAACAGAACTTAGCTCCTGCCGGGAGCGGTCTCCCGCAGTTCGGGCAGAATGATGCATTGGTCTCCATCTTCTCCCCGCAGGAGAGACAGAACCTGGAACCTGCCGGGACAGAAGCGCCGCACTTCGGGCACACTGCCTGGCCGCCCGCTGCCGGGGCTGTCGGCTGGAATCCCCCCTGGCCCGGATCCGGATATCCCTGATTTGGATATCCCTGGTTTGGGTATCCCTGGTTCGGATATCCCTGATTTGGGTATCCCTGGTTCGGATATCCCTGGTTCGGATACCCCTGGTTTGGATATCCCTGGTTCGGATACCCCTGACCATAGTGTCCCCGGGAGCTCCGGGAGCTGAATCCGCTTCCCAGACCGGAAAGCATCCCAAACAGACCTTTTCTCCTGTAATGCGCTCCGCCCATATTCGGATCGGGATATCTTCTTCTGCTGCTGGAATGTGAAAAAAATCCGCTCATATCTTATTTCCTCCTGACTGTCAGTTCGTTGTACCTAATATACCGTACTGTCTCTGCACATAGCAAGCGCGGTCAGATAATTTTCACAGTTTCTTTACAATGGATGTGCCCCGGCACGCTGAAATGTGATATACTTAACTCCAGTCTGCAAAGGAGGTTTTATATTTTATGAAAATCGTATTTTTAGACGCCAGCACCCTTGGCGATGACATTGATTACTCACAGTTCGAACAGCTCGGGGAGGTCGTCAGATATCCCTTCACTTCTTCGGAAGAAGCGCCTGCACGGGTCACAGACGCTGATGTCCTGGTCGTGAACAAAGTACTGGTCAACAGACAGACGATCGCGGATGCCAAAAATCTGAAACTCGTCTGCGTGACTGCAACCGGCACGAATAATCTTGACAAAGACTATCTCGCGGAACGCGGGATCGAATGGCGCAATGTGGCAGGGTACTCCACGGAGTCCGTGGCGCAGCACACCTTTGCCATGCTCTTTTATTTAATGGAAAATCTTCGCTATTATGATGATTACGTCAAAAGCGGCAGCTACATTAACGATCGGATCTTTACCCATTTTGCCCGCACGTTCCACGAACTCAACGGCATGACATGGGGGATCCTCGGCCTGGGCGCGATCGGCCGCCGTGTAGCGGATATCGCAGGGCTTTTCGGGGCCAGGGTCATTTACTACTCCGCATCCGGCGCTCCCGCTCAGGAAGGGTATCACCAGGTGGATCTGGATACTCTGCTGTCAGAGTCTGATATCCTGTCCATCCACGCTCCGCTCAACGAATACACAGAAGGGCTGATGGACAAAGATGCTTTCTGCAAAATGAAATCTGACGCTATCCTCCTGAATCTGGGGCGAGGGCCTATCATCAATGAAGCAGACCTTGCCGATGCCCTGAATGCAGGCGAGATCAGGGCGGCCGGTCTGGACGTACTCTCCGTGGAGCCTATGGCAATGGACAGCCCGCTGTTAAATGTAAAAGATAAGGACAGGCTTTTCATCACACCGCACATCGCCTGGGCAACGATCGAAGCCAGGCAGCGGCTGATGAAGATCATCGCGGGACAGATAGAGGAATTTATGGAGGCACGTTAAGACGGCCGCAATGAGCAGCGCACCTCGATTCCGCTCCGCTTCATCTCGGTCGCGGCATTCGCCGCATGGAAAATAAGAAGGATGGTCCCAGGGAAGTGCTTGCATTTCCCTGGGACCATCCTTTTATTTTTCCGCGCTGCTCATTGCTTCACGAAAAAAATCGCCGTCCCCGCGGCTCGCAATGTCCGCAAAAACAGCGATTTCTAAGTGCGCGATCAGGGGTTCGAACCCTGGACACCCTGATTAAGAGTCAGGTGCTCTACCAACTGAGCTAATCGCGCTTACTCACTTTTGCTACCCTTAACGGATAACGCAAGTGATATTATATACGACACCTTTCAAAAATGCAAGCATTTTTTTACATTTTTTTAATGTTATTTCTTATTTTTTTTATCGTCTCCGTGACAGAAGCCGGAATTTAAGATCTTGCACACTTCCTGCATGGATTTTCGAATGCACAAAATCTGTCTGTTCAGGCAAGGCTGACAATAAAATATTTCTTTTACACAGGTCTTCCATCTTTTTCTTTTCATCGACATTTTCCGTCCCGCAGTCAGACTCTATCCTATTATATGCGGAGCGGGTGGATATGGTGCGTATTCTTACCTGCGCACGGCGATCAGTTTATTGATCGGATTTCCTCTCTGAGAAAACTTTTCTTCATACTCAGTCATGATATTCCCTTTATTCATTTCTTCATTATGATGAAGATCATAAGTAAATGCCTGCACAGTCCACTCCGCCTCTTTGATCTGCTCCAGAGAAAAGTTAAAAAGTGCAGTATTGTCTGTCTTAAATTCCACGGTGCCTCCCTGCGGCAGTACTTTTTCATATCTTTCTAGAAATTCCACAGAGGTAAGGCGCCGTTTTGCGTGCCGCGCCTTCGGCCACGGATCTGAAAAGTTCAGATAGATCTTTTCCACTTCTCCCTCTGCAAACACATCCGCTATATTCCTGGCGTCCATGCATACGAACCTCACATTTTTCAACTCCCGGAATTCCTCTGTATCGAACTTTTCCACTGCCCGCAGAAGGACGCTGGAGTAGCGTTCAATGCCGATGAAATTTATATCGGGATGCGCTTTGGCCATATTCAGGATAAAGCGCCCTTTCCCCATCCCTATCTCAATGCGGACCGGCCTTTTATTTCCAAAGACCTGGCGCCAGCATCCCCTCTGGTCTTCCGGTCTCTTTATAACAACGGGATGAGCCTGGATCGTGCTCTCGGCTCTCGGTATATTTCTCAGTCTCATGAATAGTCCTCCCCTTATTTAACAAAACTAGAAACAAGTTCCATTGGAACTCTATCATAATAGCACGAAAACAGCTTATATGTGAACCATTATAACGATTTCTTTACTTGCTTTTTTGACGAAAAGGTGTATGATAAAGTATATTAGCATTTTCTCACAAAGAGGAGGCTTTTTATGGACTCTATTGTAAACAAATTGACGGAAATCGAAGATGCCGCATCAGCCATTGTTGCGCATGCTGAAACTCAAAAGGAGATCCTGGACAGGGAATATGAAGAAAAACGCAAAGCCTTTGATGCAGATCTGGAAAAGCAGACACAGGCGCGCATCAACGCTATCCGGGACGATCTGGAAAAAAGCACTTCTGGTATCCTTGACAGCCAGAATGGAGCGAGCACTGAGACGATCCGTGCGCTTCAAAAGGAATATGAAGAAAGGCATGCCGAGTATGCCCGCGAAATCCTAAAGCGGATCACCGAGGTGTAGCCTATGGGAAATTTACTTGAATACAGCGGGATCGTGACAAAAATCCGGGCAATGGAGGCAAAGCTTTTATCGCCGGAGCAGTTCACTGAGATCGCGAACCTGGGCAGTGTACCCGAGATCGCCGATTATCTCAAAAAGAACACCGCTTACGCAGACGTGCTGGATACGCTGGAAGAGGATCAGCTCCACAGAGGTAATATAGAAAAAGTGCTGGTACAGTCTCTCTACCGGGATTACACTAAAATCTACCGATTCTGCGGACAGAAGCAGCGCCGGTTCATGAAACTGATCCTTAAGAATTATGAGATCGACCTGATCAACTACTGTCTGCGCATTGTGATCAACAGGTACAGACAGCCGTTTGACCTGAATTACAAGAGGGCGTTCTTTGACAGGTACTCTCAGATTTCCATTGAGAAACTCATCACCTCCCGCACAACGGATGAACTGATCGAGAATCTCAAAGGCACAGAATATTATGCCCCTCTGAAAAAGCTGAAAGATTCACAAAATGTCACGCTGTATGATTACAACCTGACTCTGGATCTCTATTTCTACACTTCTACTTGGAGAGAACAGAAAAAAGTCCTGAAGAAACAGGATCTTGAGCTTTTTATGAGGGACCGCGGTTCGAAGATCGATCTTCTGAACCTTCAGTGGATCTACCGGGCTAAAAAATATTATAATATGAAGCCCGCTGACATCTATCTGATGCTCATTCCGATCCACTATAAACTTTCAACCGAACTGGTGAAGGAGCTGGTAGAGGCACCCGGTCTGGAGGAATTTGAGGCTGCTGTGACAAGAACAAGCTATGCCCGCCACTATAATTTTCATCAGAACCTGACCATTGAACAGATGTATGCGGACTGCCTGCATCATCTGTATACAGTCGACCGCCGCCGGGATCCCTATTCCCTGGCTGCGATCAACACCTATCTCTTCCTGAAGGAAGAGGAAATCAATAAGCTGACCACCGCCATGGAATGCGTACGCTACGGCTTAAGCCCCGGCGAGACAGCAGCTTACGTTGGAGGTAAGACCCAATGATCGTTAAAATGAAATTCATCAATATCTCCGGTCCGAGGAACGACATTGACCGGGTCACCGACCTGTATCTCTCGCGCTATGAGATCCAGCTCGAATCCGCCCTGTCCGAACTCAAGACCGTGGACAACTTAAGGCCTTTCGTGGAGCTCAACCCCTACCGGGACGCGCTCGCCAAAGCGACTGAGTTCGTGGGCTATCTTCCGAATGCGGACGATGTGGTCCCGGATACAAAAATGGGGCTGGACGACATGTTTGAGGTCGTACGCAAGGCAAACGAGGACTATCAGGAGCTTCAGGAAAAGAAAGAAAAACTGAAAAAGAAGATTGAAGAGCTTCGTGCGAAACAACAGGTCATCGCGCCTTTCCGCCCGCTGGACTGCGATCTCCACAAGGTGCTGCATTACCGGTACATCACATACCGGTTCGGACGCATTGCGGTAGAATTCTACCACAAGATGCAGAAGTATCTCATGGATGATCTGAAAGCCATTTTTGT
>USKR01000045.1 GCA_900555215.1 uncultured Ruminococcus sp. | reverse complement strand
GGTCATTTCTTTCCATAAAAAACATCTCCTCTGAAATTAATTTTTATTATAGTCATATGAAAAAATATAACTTTCTGATTTATAATAATGATCATCCCGAGCACAGTGTCAGAAACGGTGTATGAACAGCCCGCTCCTGAGTTTTGGCTCGAACCATGTGGATTTGGGGGGCATCAGCCTGCCTGAGTCAGCGATCCGAAGGAGCTCCTCCATGGAGGTGGGATGCATGGAAAAAGCGATCCCTCCCGAGTCGTCAGCTATGTGCTCAAGTGCTTCAGCTCCTTTTATCTCTCCGACAAAGCGGATGCGTGAATCGGTCTTCGGATCTCTGATCCCGAGAACGGGAGCAAGAATATGATCTTGGAGGATAGATACATCAAGCCCGCTGACCGGATCGTCAGACATCAGGGATGTATGCGCCTGCGCGCGATACCAAACGCCTCCGGAGTAAATCCCGAATGCGCCTTTGTATTCCGGGCGGTAAGGTCCGGCGCCGATCCGGGTGATATTGAAGCTGTCTTTTATCTTATCAAGAAATGAAGTAAATGTATACCCATTCTTATCTGTGACAACCCGGTCATAGCCATATATTTTAAGCTCATCGGAAGGAAAGAGGACGCTGAGGAAGAAATTGTATTCTTCACTGCCGGAAAAGCCCGGATCAGCGGCTCTCCTGGATAAACCTACCTTCACGGCAGAAGCGGCCCTGTGGTGTCCGTCTGCAATATAAAGATGGGGGATCCCGGCATAAATACGGGAAATATTCTCAATATCATCCGGAGCTTCGATCTTCCAGACTTGGTGCCGTATTCCGTCAGAACCGGTAAAATCATACAGAGCATTTCCGCTTTTTACGCGGTCTGTGATCTGATGCAGGGCGGCATTGGGACGGTGAGTGAGAAAGATGGGGCCTGTCTGGGCGCTGCACGTATCGATGTGTCGGATGCGGTCCTGTTCTTTTGCTTCAAGAGTTTTTTCATGCTGAAGGATCACGCCGTTTGTGTAGTCGTCAATGGACGCGCAGGCGGCGAGACCTGTCTGAGTCCTTCCGTCCATAGTAAGCGCATATATATAGTAACAGTCCATAGTGTCCTGGATAAAGGAACCGTCCCGGATCATTTCATTCAAAGTATGGCCGGCAGTTTCGTATACCTGCGGCGAGTACATGTCTGTTCCTTCGGGAAGAAGGGTTTCCGCCCGGTCAATCTTCAGGAAGGAAAGGGGATTGTTACGGACGATTTCCCTTGCTTCCGCGCTGCTGTATACGTCATAGGGGAGAGCCGCAATGGAAGAGGCAAGATCTTCTCTGGGGCGGATTCCCCGGAATGGTCGGATGATACTCATGTCAGTCTCCTTTCAAAGCGCGCGGATGCATTCAGCCTGCACCCGGACGCGTGCGTTTTCAATATAATCAACAGGGATATTCTAACATAGAAATTTGCGGTATGCCACTGCACAGCCTGATAAAATATCCGGCGTGATAAAAATGATGCGGCGGCAAGATCCGACAAAAACCGTGATTTTTACTTGCCCGGCTGTAAAAAGTATAGTAGTATTAAGACTTAAAGGAGTGATAAATTTTATGTGGTACTGGATCGTAATGTTTGTGCTGGCAGCTGGAAGCATTGCTATGCTGTCGGTGTCGTTTATCAGTATAAAAAAGCGAAATGACAGGGCTGTATACGCCGGCGGAGGAAGACGGGGCTATGCACGCGATGATGATGAGGATGTTTCTGATACTCCCCGGCGCAGGCGCGGGAGAGATGAGGACGATTCCCGGGAGAGGGAAGAACGTCCGCGCAGGAAGAAAAAAAGACAGTGGAAGATCGTTCTGGAAGATATCGACAGCTGGGATAAATATACATTCACATTCTACGACACGGTAGGGATCGGAAGAGGAAAAGACGGAAGTATGTATGAAAAGTATCTGCCGGTGACCGGGGATGGAAGAGTGTCCAAGATCCACTGCGTTATTATCCACAAAGGGGATAAGCTTTATCTGAAGGATGAGGGATCGAGAAACGGTACATACTTAAACGGGGAGAGGCTGGAAGGTCCGGTCGTGATCCAGAGAGATGATATCATCGGAGTCGGAGAGTCTCGTTTTGAAGTGCAGAGGATACTCAGAGAAAGCGAGTAAAGAGCCTGAACACATTTCCGGAAGACGTAAGAAAGCATGCTCTGTCACGGCAGCGGCCGGTTATGCATATAGTACATATATAATGTCTGTCCGGGAGTGAAGTGTATGAATGGTATGAATGAGAAAATGCCTTATTATATGGCATATCCGGTCCCATTTTCATATGATGACGAGAGAACCGAACGGAGGGATATCGAATATCTAAGGAGCATGTATCCGGATATCCCGAAAAGGCTCCTTCCCTATGTGGAAGAAGAATGCGACCGCATGGAATATGCAAATAGCATGATGTACGACCAATACCCTGATAAACTGCAGCTTAAACTGATGTGCAGCCGCATCTGCGATAATGCAGGCAGGCATGAACGGTTCTGGACTGAAGGGGACGCGGATGGAGGGAAGATGGAAGCCCAGTCTCTGCGTGATCTGGTAGAAGTTATACTCTATCAGGAATTGTACAGGCGAAGATGTGATCACCGGCGGAGATGCAGGCGGTTTTACTAGAAAAAATACAATGATGGATAAACAGATGCCGGACTGTGACGGAGCGGCGTCTGGAGACGGGATGAAAAATAATGGACCATAAAAAGAAAAACCTTATATTTATCGGCATGCCGGCAGTAGGGAAGAGCACAGTAGGGATTGTGGTCGCAAAGCGCCTCGGGATGCAGTTTATAGATACTGACCTGCTGATCCAGGAACAGGAGGGGAAACTGCTCAGGGAGATCATAGCTGAAAAGGGGCAGGACGGTTTTCTGGAGATAGAAAACCGGGTGAACGCATCGGTCACACCGGAGAATGCAGTCATATCCCCGGGCGGAAGTGTGGTCTACTGCAGGGAAGCCATGGAGCATTATAAAAAAATCGGCACAGTCGTATATTTGAAGGCGTCTTATCAGACAATAAAGAAGAGGATAAGGAATCCGAAAAAACGAGGCGTGGTACTGCGCGATGGGCAGTCTTTCAGAGATCTGTATAATGAGAGAGTTCCATTTTTTGAAAAATATGCGGATATCACAATCTGTGAGGACGGATGCCGTATAGAAGAGACAATAGAAAATGTTTTGAATGCGGTAAAAAAACGCCGAAAAAAATACAGAAGACGTAAAAAACTTGACAAGGGGGCACCACCCAAACTAAAATAGGGCTTTGGAAAAAGCTGTTTTTGTGGTACAATAAATTCGGCTGAATGAAAGTACAGATATGATAACAGAATGTTAATCGAGGTGCGAAATGGAGCAATATATCATCAAAGGCGGAAATCCGCTGGTAGGGGAAGTGGAGATCGGTGGCGCCAAGAATGCAGCTCTTGCAATTCTTGCGGCAGCGATTATGACAGATGAGACGGTCTTGATCGATAATCTGCCGGATGTCAATGATGTTAATGTGATGATCGAAGCGATCAGCGGTATCGGGGCGATGGTACAGCGCATTGACCGGCATACAGTGAAGATCAATGGCGGTACGATCGGTGATTTTAATATAGAGTATGATTATATCAAGAAGATCAGGGCGTCCTATTATCTTTTGGGAGCGCTGCTCGGGAAATACAGGCGTGCCGAGGTGGCACTGCCGGGAGGCTGCAACATCGGCAGCAGACCGATCGACCAGCATCTGAAAGGCTTCCGTGCATTGGGCGCGGACGTGGATATCGAGCATGGAAAGATTGTTGCCGAGGCAGAGAAGCTGAAGGGCACGCATCTTTACTTTGACGTGGTCACAGTGGGAGCCACTATCAATGTTATGATGGCGGCGGCCATGGCAGACGGCGTAACGATCATGGAAAACGTGGCAAAAGAGCCTCATGTTGTTGATGTTGCAAACTTCCTCAACAGCATGGGAGCAAATATCAGAGGAGCCGGTACGGATGTGATCAAGATCCGCGGCGTAAAATCCCTGCATAAGACGGAGTATTCTATCATTCCGGATCAGATTGAGGCAGGAACATTTATGTTCGCGGCAGCGGCTACCAAAGGGGACGTCACAGTACTTAATGTGATCCCGAAACATCTGGACGCTACGATCTCCAAGCTGGTGGATATCGGGTGCGAGGTAGAAGAATTTGACGATGCAGTGCGAGTAGTCGCGAAGGGACGTCTCAGAAGCACACAGGTCAAGACGCTGCCTTATCCGGGATATCCGACAGATATGCAGCCTCAGATCGGCGTAGTCCTTGCGCTTGCAAAGGGAACGAGCACGATCACGGAGAGCATCTTTGAAAACCGTTTTAAATATCTCGGGGAGCTGGCGCGTATGGGAGCGGTGGCAAAGGTCGAGGGAAATTCGGCGACTATTGAAGGTGTAGAGAAATTTTCGGCGGCACGAGTGAGTGCGCCGGACCTGAGAGCAGGAGCGGCTCTCTGCATTGCAGGACTTGCGGCAGACGGTATTACGATCGTGGATGATATCGTGTACATTCAGAGAGGATATGAGAGGTTTGAAGAGAAGCTCCAGAGCCTTGGCGGAATGATAGAGAAGGTGTCCAGCGAAAAGGAGATCCAGAAATTTAAATTAAAAGTGGGATAGAAACAAAAGGGCAGAGCCGTAAGGTTCTGCCTTTTGTGCAAAAGGGCGGTTTCGAAACATGAGGCGGATACGGTAAATTATGGGACGCCATATATAAAGGAGTACATAAGAGGTGGAAGGAAAAAGATACAGCAGGAGAAGGTATGAGGAAATGCGGCGCCGGAGGCTGCGGCAGGTCAGGAGGCAGAGGCTGGCAGTCTTAGGAGTGTGTGTCGTGCTTATTGCAGCCGGGGCTGCAGCGGGAGTCCGGGTATGGCGCGGTCATCAGGAAAAAGTGCAGGCTGCCCGTCAGGCAGAAGAGGTGAAGAAGGTGATCGCCGCGGAGTATGAGAAGTTCCTGGGAGAAGAGGCGCGGGAAACTGCGTCAGTACAGGGCGGTGAGACACAGGGGAATGGTTTTGCACAGTGGGTGGAAAAAGAGTTTCCGGATGAGATGACATCGGAGCTGCCGGAGGCTGTGGCAGACGGAGATTTTACGTCCGGGGAGGCTTATCAGATCCTGGGAGCAACGATGCATGTTCTTTCAGATGATTACCAGGGCCTGCTGAAGGATGCGGATACGGCAAAAGCAAATGGCATCTATGTGAAGGGGCATGAGAATGCTTCGGGTGTGCGCGCGGGGGATAAGAGCAGCGGGGAAGATGCCGTGACTGTGACTGTGGCAGGGGATCTCTGCCTGGAAGAGGACGGGTTTGTGATCGACAAATACGATGAAGTGAATAATCTGGAGGCATGCATTTCACCGGAGATCCTGGATATCACTCAAAATGCAGATGTTTTTTATCTGAATCATGAATATACGGTGAGTAACCGGGGCGAAGCGCTGGCGGGAAAGCTGTATACATTCAGGGCAAAGCCGGAACGGATGGCTCTGCTGGAAGAAATGGGGACTGATCTGGTGTCCCTTGCAAATAACCATATCTACGACTATGGGGAAGCGGGGATGCTGGATACGCTGTCTTACCTTGATCAAGCGCAGATTCCTTATGTGGGCGGAGGCAGGAACATAGGGGAAGCCGGGCGTCCGATATACTTCATTATCAATGGGATGAAGATCGGATTCGTGGCGGCAAGTAATGCAGAACTGACCCTTTATACCCCGGCGGCGGGAGAAGATTCTCCGGGAATATTGGAAGCTTACGATACATCGATGTATGACCGGGTGATCGCAGAGGCGTCAAAGGAGTGCGATTATCTGATCGCATACATTCACTGGGGACCGGAGGATGTGAATCAGTATGCAGATTATCAGTCTGCACAGGGAAAAGAGTTCCTTGATGCGGGAGCTGATATCGTGGTGGGCGGTCATCCGCATGTGCTCCAGGGAATAGAATATATGGACGGGAAACCCGTGATATACAGCATGGGAGATTTTTGGTTTAATGGAGAAACGAAGTATACAGGGCTTTTGAACCTGGAAATATCTGTGGACGGGCTGAAGCGGATGTCCTTTACGCCCTGTCTTCAAACCGGATTTACTACACAGTATTTAGAGGATGCCGGGGAGCAGAGAGAAATGTTTGATTTCCTGGAGAGTCTGTCGCCCAACGTGCAGATCGACGATCAGGGGGTTATCACAGAAATCCGGGAGTGAGCAGAAAGGGAAATTTCCGGAAATGCAGGAAAGGCTATTGACATTTCGGCAGTTATGCTGTAAGGTCACTTAGTGGAACATGACAAATTGAATAACCAGACTTTCTCTTATTCAGAGCGGTGGAGATACAAAGGATCTGAGAAGCCGCGGCAACCCCTTGTAAGGAAGGTGCCAACCTGAGCGAGTGATCGAACAATAAGAGGATTGTTGTGATAGAGTGACAGTCCGCTTTGCGCGGGCTGTTTTTGTTTGACAGGAAAGCCGTATTTGCGGCTGAGCGTCCGACAAAAAGCGATCCGACAGAGAAAGGAAAGTTACGCCGGCGGGCAATGTGCCCGGCGGGCCTAGGAAAGGAGAAACAGATGGAGAAATTATTATTTACTTCAGAGTCAGTGACAGAGGGTCACCCGGATAAGATGTGCGACCAGATTTCAGACGCGATCCTGGATGCCCTGATGGAGCAGGATCCCATGAGCCGCGTGGCGTGCGAGACATGCTGTACGACGGGAATGGTCATGGTCATGGGAGAGATAACGACAAAGGCGTATGTGGATATCCCGAAAATCGTGCGCGATACAGTGCGTGAGATCGGATATACGCGAGGAAAGTACGGATTTGACGCGGATACATGCGGCGTGATCACAACCATTGACGAGCAGTCGGCGGACATTGCGCTCGGCGTTGACAAAGCGCTGGAGGCAAAAGAGAATAAGATGTCAGAGGATGATATCGAGGCGATTGGCGCCGGCGATCAGGGGATGATGTTCGGGTATGCGTCCGATGAGACTGAGGAGTATATGCCCTATCCCATCGCAATGGCGCATAAGCTGGCGCGCCGCCTGACAGAGGTCAGGAAGGACGGCACCCTCCCCTATCTCCGTCCGGACGGAAAGACACAGGTTACAGTAGAGTATGATGAGAATGGAACTCCGAAAAGACTGGATGCAGTTGTCCTCTCTACGCAGCATGACCCGGATGTGACTCAGGAGCAGATCCACGAGGATGTTAAGAAATATGTATTCGATGAGATCATTCCCGCGGAAATGATTGACGAGGATACCAAATTCTTTATCAACCCTACGGGAAGGTTTGTGATCGGCGGTCCCCACGGTGACAGCGGACTGACCGGGCGCAAGATCATCGTAGATACCTACGGCGGTATGGCGCGCCATGGAGGCGGGGCATTTTCCGGAAAGGACTGCACGAAGGTGGACCGCTCTGCGGCATATGCGGCGAGATATGCCGCAAAGAATATCGTGGCAGCAGGACTGGCAAAGAGATGTGAGATCCAGCTATCCTATGCGATCGGTGTGGCACAGCCTACATCTATTTCCGTAGACACTTTCGGCACAGGCAAAGTCTCTGACGGCAGGCTGGTGGAGATCATCAGAGAAAACTTTGACTTCCGTCCGGCGGGGATCATAAGGATGCTCGATCTGCGCAGACCGATCTACAAGCAGACAGCTGCGTACGGGCACTTCGGACGCCATGATCTGGATCTGCCGTGGGAGAAGCTGGATAAGGTTGACGCACTGAAGAAATATCTGTAAAATATACACAATGGAGCAAAAAGAGTCAGGGGGACTGTTCAAAAGCGCCTGGCTCTTTTGTTTATTAAGAATATTCTGAAAACGGTGACAAAAGGGGTCAGACCCCTGTTAACAGGGGTCTGACCCCTTTT
>USKR01000044.1 GCA_900555215.1 uncultured Ruminococcus sp. | reverse complement strand
TGTGGGCTATGCCATACTGGATCACAGTGACAGTGGTCATCTTTTACGGATGCAGACTCTATCACAGCATTTGGCGCCTCGCCAGCGTGGCGGAGCTCCAGGCAATCCTTACGGCATATGCGCTGCTGATCCTCGCTTATACCGGCGGCGCTCTGTTCATGGACTTACACATGCCGGCCAGCTGGTACCTGATGGGATATATCGTGAGCTTCTGCCTGACAGCGGGAATCCGGTTCTCATACCGGTTGCTCCGGTTTTACGCAAACCGCAGCGGAATGGATCACAGCAAGACTCAGGACCGGGTCATGGTCATTGGCGCCGGACAGGCCGGACAGACTCTGATCAAGGAGCTGATCAACTCGAACCACACGGATGTAAAAGTATGCTGCATCATAGACGATAATCCGAACAAAAAGGGGAGGATGCTGGAAGGCATTCCGATCGTGGGCAACAGGTACGACATTGTGTCTATGATCAAAAAGTACGACATCAATCGTATCATCTATGCAATCCCTGCGACAACCGGAAAGAACAGGAAAGACATCCTGAATCTGTGTAAGGATACCGGATGCAGGATGCAGACTGTGCCCGGCGTATACCAGCTGGTCAACGGAGAGGTCAGTGTAAGCACCCTGAGAGATGTGGAAATCACAGACCTGCTCGGAAGGGCTCAGGTGAAGGTAAATAATGAAGAAATCCTTCACTCGATCAAAGGAAAGACTGTGCTCGTGACCGGCGGAGGCGGTTCTATCGGAAGCGAGCTGTGCCGGCAGATCGCGGGAGCAGAACCCGGAAAGCTTGTGATCTTTGATATATATGAAAACAATGCCTATGACATCCAGCAGGAGTTGGTCCGCAAATATGGAGATAAGCTGAATCTGGATGTGCGTATAGGGTCAGTAAGAAATACGAACCGGATCAACTGGATCATGCAGACATACCGCCCGGATGTGGTATTCCATGCGGCGGCGCACAAACATGTACCGCTCATGGAGGACAGCCCGAATGAGGCGATCAAGAACAATGTGATCGGTACATACAAGACAGCAAGGGCCGCGGCTGCGGCCGGGGTGAAGAAGTTCGTCCTTATCTCTACCGATAAGGCGGTAAACCCGACGAACATCATGGGGGCGTCTAAGCGTCTGTGCGAGATGGTCGTGCAGATGATGAACCGGAAGTGTCCGGGGACAGAGTTTGTGGCAGTGCGTTTTGGAAATGTGTTGGGAAGCAACGGAAGCGTGATCCCCCTGTTTAAGAAGCAGATCGCTGCGGGAGGTCCGGTCACTGTGACGGATAAAAATATTATCCGGTACTTTATGACAATACCAGAGGCGGTATCTCTGGTACTCCAGGCTGCATATTATGCCAAGGGAGGAGAAATCTTCGTCCTGGATATGGGAGATCCGGTAAGGATCGACGATATGGCGAGAAACCTGATCCGGCTGTCAGGGTATGAGCCGGATGTGGATATCATGGTGGAGTATACAGGACTTCGTCCGGGGGAGAAGCTGTATGAAGAGCTGCTCATGGATGAAGAAGGAATGCAGGCTACAGAGAATGAACTGATCCATATCGGGAAGCCGATTGAGATGGATGATGATAAATTTGAGAAGCAGCTGGAAGAACTGGATGAAGAGAGCCGTCGTGAGGATGGAAGGATCAAGGAGATTGTGGCGGGGATTGTGGAGACATATAAGCCGGATCTAAGCGGCTGCAGTGACAGAAGCAATCCTGAGGAACTCCGGGCATAAGAACTTTGAAGTGATAAATCGTCGCTTTGCCGCGTTTAGAACGGATAAGGGATATTACTGACAGATGATTTGGGTGCGAAAAGGCAGCCGAAATGGCGAAGCATACCTTTTTTTCGGTTGAATGAAACAAAGCATGGAGGCAAGGCTGGAATGTGGTATGTAATACAGGTACGAACTGGAATGGAAGAAGAGATCCGGCAGCAGTGTGAGAGAGTGATAGAAAAAGAAATATTGGAGCACTGTTTTATTCCCTACTGCGAGCAGATGAAGCGGTATCAGGGGGAATGGCATAAGGAGAGAAAAATCCTGTTTCCCGGGTATGTGTTCCTTGTCTGCGAAGATGAGGAACAGTTGTATCACCGCCTGAAAAAGGTGATCGGTCTTACGAAGCTGATCGGTACGGGAAGGGAAGTTGTGCCATTGGCAGAAGATGAGGTTGATTTTCTGCTGGAATTCGGGAAAGAGGAGCAGATCGTCGCTATGTCAGAAGGAATCATCGAGGATGACCGGGTAGTTGTTACGAGCGGACCGCTGAAAGGACATGAAGGGATGATCAAGAAGGTGGACCGGCATAAGAGAAGGGCTTATCTGGAAGTCGAGATGTTCGGGAGGAAGATCGAGACACGGGTGGGGCTGGAGATTGTGGCGAAAGTGACAACGCAAGGGAAGATAAAAGAGAAAATACAGTAAGAGTCTCTGAGGACTCTTATTTTATGGGAAAATACAGAAGGAATGAAGAAACAGAGGTAATGTGTTTTGAAAACAGAGGTAACACCATTTGAAAATAAAATATGGCTTTTCAGTCCGACAATGCATGGACCGGAAATGGAATATATGACAGAGGCATACCGTACAAACTGGATGTCTACTGTGGGGGAGAATATCAATGAAGCAGAGCGGCTTGCCTGTGAAAAGACCGGATGCGGATATGCAGTGGGACTCTCCGCAGGGACAGCAGCATTACATATGGCGGTAAAGCTGGCAGGCGTCCAGCCGGGGGATAAGGTGATAGCTGTATAATAGGGACAACCAAGAAAAAGCCTTGAATTTACAAGGGTTTTCGGCTCTAAGTCAGTCCCCGTTGTTTGAAATTTTCTACGGAAACTGGAGTAGGTCAGAGAATCCGAGAGGTGAAGATGGCTTCTTGGATACTCATGAATTGACCCACAATCCAGAGTAGAAAATCTAATAAGGAGGAATTGACTTAGCTCACACGCCATATCTGGCGGTGGGCTATTTGTCGTTCATAAGTGAAACACAGTCTGTTTTCGGACAGATTGTATCAATATAAATGTAGAAAGTGCGCAAATATAACGGCGCAGTGATGAGGGGAACGAGAGATGTTTAATCCTGATAACAATTATGAGAAATTTGAAAATAAGGTCTGGCTGTCCTCACCTACCATGTATCCGGATTCCATGCGTTATGTGATGGAAGCTTATGAAACCAACTGGATGTCTACTGTGGGAGCGAACATCAACGAGGTGGAGAAGCAGATCTGCGAGAAGGTGGGCTGCAAGTATGCCGTTGCGCTCTCTGCCGGTACTGCGGCCCTGCATCTGGCTATGAAACTGGCAGGTGAAAAGGTATATGGAAAACTGGCTCCCGGAACGGGTGCGCTCGCAAACCGTTTTGTTGCGGCGAGCGATATGACTTTCGATGCCACGGTGAACCCTATTGTTTATGAGGGTGGCATCCCCGTGTTCATCGACACAGAGTACGATACTTGGAATATGGACCCTGTAGCACTGGAAAAAGCCTTTGAGTTGTATCCTGAAATTAAAGTAGTTGTAGTGGCGCACCTCTACGGCACACCTGGCAAGATCGACGAAATCCGGGAAATTTGCAACCAGCACGGTGCGGTGATTATCGAGGACGCTGCAGAATCCCTGGGTGCATCCTATAAGGGCGTTCAGACTGGTGTGTTCGGTACATACAATGCAATTTCCTTTAATGGCAACAACGTCTTTGAGACGGAAAGTTAGAGAATTGATTTGTAATAAATAGACAAAAATGAGGGTGAAAATGAGTGGTTTTGGAGGATATTTTTGTATAGTTATTATAAAAATGAACGTCTCAAAGAGAGGCTGAGCCGATGGATGAGATGTATAAGCGTATACGAGATGGGTTGAACCGTTGGATGAGAAATGTATGGACGCCTCTAAGAGACAAATTCCAAGAGGGATTGGTAAGCCTCCATTTTGGTTGGATTTGTTAAAAGTGCATAAGAGATGGATTGAAACAGGTGAATCAGAGGATATCTTTTGTATAGTTATTACAAAAACGAGTGTCTCGAAGATGGGTTGAGTCAAGATGAGAGCGGTATAAGTGTATAGAAGAGACGTTGTCCGTTGGATGGGTGATATAAGCGTCTCGAATAGACCGTTTCCGGGGGAATGGATGGGTTGTTGGCCACACAGGGGAGTTATGCAGGGTTGTCTGCGAAAATCATTTGTTCCGGTAAGTGAACAGATATGAAAATTTAGAGATGTACACAGGGTGTGGGTATCAAACATCCATTCATGTCATAGAAAAAAACAGGGATTAACCAAAGGAGTAAAGGGCTATGTTTATCAAGGATGACAACATGAAACCATTTGATTCAAAAGTCTGGCTTTCTTCTCCCACAATGCATGGGGAAGAGTTGAAGTATATGACCGAGGCTTTTGAAACCAACTGGATGTCCACAGTAGGGGTAAATATAAATGAAGTAGAGCGCATGGCGGCGGAGAAAGTCGGCTGCAAATACGCAGTGGCGTTATCTGCTGGAACTGCTTCTCTTCATCTGGCCATGAAACTCGCCGGGGAGAGGTTATACGGTCAGCTTGATTTAGGAAAAGGCGCTTTGTTCGGCTATCGGGTTTTTTGCTCCGATATGACATTTGACGCTACGGTGAACCCTGTGGTTTACGAAGGCGGAATCCCGATATTCATTGATACGGAATACGACTCCTGGAATATGGATCCTGTTGCGCTGGAGAAAGCCTTTGAGATTTATCCGGAGGTTCGGCTGATCGTCACAGCACATCTGTACGGCACGCCGGGAAAAATTGATGAGATTCGGGCGATTGCTGATAAATACAATGCTCTGATTGTTGAGGATGCTGCAGAGTCTCTTGGTGCTACATATAAAGGGAAGCAGACCGGAAGCTTTGGTGATTATAGCTGCATTAGCTTCAACGGAAACAAAATAATAACCGGATCATCTGGGGGAATGTTCCTTACAGATTCTAAAGATGATGCAGATAAGGTTCGGAAGTGGTCCACACAGAGCCGCGAGGATGCTCCGTGGTACCAGCATGAGGAGCTGGGCTACAACTACCGGATGAGCAATGTGATCGCCGGAGTGGTAAGAGGACAGTTTCCATATTTGGAAGAGCATATAAAGCAGAAGAAAGAAATCTACTATAGATATAGAGATGGATTGAAAGATCTCCCGGTTACGATGAATCCGATACCGGAGGAGTGTGAGCCGAATTACTGGTTGAGTTGCATTTTGATTGATAAAGATGCTATGTGTAAGCAGATAAGAGGAGAAAAGGAAGCCCTGTATATACCTGAGCATGGTAAGAGCTGCCCTACAGAGATACTGGAGGCTATAGGTTCTATTAATGCAGAAGGACGTCCGATCTGGAAGCCAATGCATATGCAGCCGATATATAGGATGAATCCGTTTGTTACCAGAGATGGTAATGGACGTGGTAGGAGTAATGCGTACATAAAAGAAATGGGTGCGGTTGACGTTGGAATGGACATCTTCGAACGTGGCTTGTGCTTGCCGTCTGATAATAAGATGACGGCTGAGGAGCAGGATCAGGTTATTGAGATAGTGAAAAGCTGTTTTAACTGATATTAAAGTTTTCTATCAGCTAAGTAAACTGCTCAGGTTTCTTAAAAGGGTTATTTCATTAATTAGAAGGATGAGGAGAAAAGCAATGAAGTTATACGAAAAAATCAAAAATCAGGAAGAAGCACTTTCTTTAGTAGGACTCGGTTATGTGGGAATGCCTATCGCTGTTGAATTTGCAAAACGTGGTGTGAAAGTAATCGGCTTTGATCTGAATGCGGCGAAGATCGAGACCTATAAATCTGGAATAGATCCGACTAATGAGGTCGGAGACGATGTGATCAAGAATACAACGGTGGAGTTTACAGCCAATGAAGAAGATTTGAAGAGAGCGAAATTCCACATCGTAGCTGTCCCGACACCCGTCAACGATGATCACACACCTGATCTTACTCCGGTAGAAGGAGCCAGTGAAATCCTTGGAAGGAATCTGACCAAGGGATCAATTGTTGTGTTCGAGTCAACGGTTTATCCGGGAGTGACAGAGGATATCTGCGTACCGATTCTGGAGCGCGAGTCTGGTTTAAAATGTGGTGTAGATTTTAAGATCGGATATTCCCCAGAGCGTATTAACCCTGGTGATAAGGTACACAGGCTTCCCACAATCACAAAGATTGTGTCCGGTATGGATGAGGAGACACTCGATACCGTTGCTAAGGTTTATGAGATTGTCGTAGATGCCGGAGTACATAGAGCAGAGAGTATTAAGGTTGCCGAGGCTGCTAAAGTTATTGAGAACAGCCAGAGGGATATTAACATCGCTTTCATGAACGAATTGTCCATCATCTTTAATAAGATGGGAATTGATACAAAATCTGTTCTGGAAGCAGCAGGAACAAAGTGGAACTTCCTGAAATTCTATCCCGGACTTGTAGGTGGACATTGCATCGGTGTAGATCCTTACTATCTGACCTACAAGGCAGAGGAATTAGGATATCACAGCCAGATCATACTTTCCGGACGCCGGATCAACGATGATATGGGGAAGTATGTGGCAGAGAATGTGGTGAAAAATCTGATTGCTGCAGATAAAGCTGTAAAAGGCGCGAAAGTTGCAATTCTGGGATTTACCTTTAAAGAGAACTGTCCGGATACCCGAAATACGAAAGTAATTGATATTGTCAAGGAACTTAATGAGTATGGCATTTATCCGATGATTACAGATCCCGCAGCGGATGCTGTTGAGGCGAAACGTTTGTATGACATGGATTTTGTAACCATGGATGCAATTAAAAAAATGGATGCTGTGGTACTGGCAGTGGCACACACAGAGTTTGCATCTCTTACCATGGATCAGATTGGCAGCTTTTTTGGAGAAGGGAAAAAAGTACTTCTTGATCTAAAAGGGCTGTTGAACAGAAAAGAGTATGAAGCTGCTGGATACAGCTACTGGAGGTTATAGTCATGGGATACGAAAATGTGAAGTTTCCGGAAGGAAGTATCTTCCTCGTCACAGGCGGTGCAGGCTTTATCGGCTCCAACCTGTGCGAGGCAATATTAAATTTAGGATATAAGGTTCGTTGCCTGGATGATCTTTCAACCGGCAAGCAGGAAAATATAGATCCGTTTCTGGATAATCAAAACTATATATTTATTAAAGGTGATATCAAGGATCTAGACACATGCATGAAAGCTTGTGAGGGCGTAGACTATGTCCTCAATCAGGCGGCTTGGGGATCAGTTCCCCGGAGTATTGAGATGCCGCTGTTCTACTGCGCTAACAACATTACAGGTACACTGAACATGATGGAGGCGGCTAGGCAGAATGGTGTGAAGAAGTTTGTTTATGCATCCAGTAGTAGTGTATATGGTGATGAGCCAAACCTGCCGAAAAAAGAAGGTCGAGAGGGAAATCTACTGTCTCCTTACGCTGTCAGCAAAAGAGCCGATGAGGAATGGGCGAAGCAGTATACGAAACATTATGGTTTGGACACTTATGGCTTACGTTACTTTAATGTATTTGGACGCCGTCAGGATCCGAATGGTGCGTATGCGGCGGTTATTCCGAAATTCATCAAACAGCTCCTGGATGGTGAACAGCCAACTATTAATGGTGACGGAAAGCAGAGCCGGGATTTTACATACATAGAAAATGTGATCGAGGCTAATCTGAAAGCTTGCCTTGCTCCGTCATCTGCCGCTGGAGAGGCATTCAATATTGCGTATGGTGGTAGAGAGTATCTGGTTGATATTTATTATGGTTTAACTGAGGCGCTTGGTGTTGAAATAGAGCCGAAGTATGGACCGGACAGAGCTGGTGATATTAAGCATAGTAATGCGGACATCAGTAAGGCGAAAGAACTGCTCGGATATAATCCTGACTGGAGTTTCGAGAGAGGGATTAAGGCTGCGATTGAGTGGTATAGGGAGAATTTGTAGATTATCTATACCGGGTGTAAGGATAAAGTATGAAGAAGTATAAAATAGGTGTATGCGGTAATTTTGATTTAGACAAAGGGTATTTGAATGGTCAAGTTATAAGAAGTATATCAATAGTAACT
>USKR01000043.1 GCA_900555215.1 uncultured Ruminococcus sp. | reverse complement strand
ATACTGGTATCAGTTCTGCCGCGCGGAGGGATGGGGAGAAGCTGCCGCTTTGCAGTAAGCACAATGCAGATGAAATCTATCTCGGATTTCCGTGATGGCATATTGAAGGAGGTATACACAATGATATGGGCAAAGGAAGAGACTCTGCCGAGAGATGAGATCGAAGCCATACAGTTTGCAAAGCTGAAAGGTACGGTCCGGTATATTTACGACAGAGTAAAGCCTTACCGTGAGAAAATGGATGCGGCAGGCATAAAGCCGGGGGATATCCGCTCACTGGATGACCTTAAGAAACTGCCGTTTACATACAAGGCAGACTTCAGGGATAACTACCCGGACGGCCTGTTCGCGGTGGACAAAAAGGAAATCGTGCGTTACCATGCCAGCTCCGGCACGACAGGCAAGCCGACGGTCGTGGGCTACACGAGAAACGATCTTGATATGTGGCTGAACAATGTGGCGAGACTTGCCTGCATGGGCGGAGCAACGGCTGATGATGTGGCTCAGATCTCATTCGGATACGGCACCTTTACAGGCGCGCTGGGATTACACGGCGGACTTGAGAAGATCGGGGCATCCGTAATCCCGATGTCATCGGGAAATACAAATAAGCAGATCATGTTCCTTCAGGATATGGGAGTGACGCTTCTTGTGGCTACGCCCTCTTATGCGCTGCACCTGGGCGAGGAGATCAGGAAGAGAGGCATTGATCCTGCGAAAGACTTAAAGCTGCATATCGGGCTGTTCGGCGGCGAAGGCATGACTGAGCCCATGCGCGATGAGATGCATAAGGTCTGGGGCAGCCAGTTTGTCTGTACGCAGAACTACGGCATGAGCGAGCTGTGCGGACCGGGTGTCGCCGGAGAGTGTACAGAGCTGTGCGGCATGCATGTTAATGAAGACTGGTTTATCCCGGAGATCATTGATCCGGAGACAGAAGAAGTGCTTCCCCCGGGCGAACTGGGAGAACTGGTGGTGACCTGCCTTGGCAAGGAGGCGCTTCCGCTGGTCAGATACAGGACAGGCGACCTGACAAGGATTACATATGAGCCCTGCAAATGCGGACGCACCACATGCAGGATAGAGAATATTTCCGGACGCGCGGACGATATGCTCGTGATCCGGGGCGTCAATGTATTCCCGACCCAGATCGAAGAAGTGCTCTTAAAGATCGAGGAGATCGGACCACACTATGAGATCCTGGTAGAGCGGAAAAACCGTCTGGATGTCATGACGATCACAGTGGAGCTGATCGATGACAGGCTGCTCGACAGCTACGGAAAGCTGAGCGAGCTGGAAGCCAGGATCCAGAGAGCCCTGAAGGCACAGTTAGGGCTTGCGACCCAGATCCGCCTTGTTGCCCCGAATTCGCTGAAGAGGTTTGAGGGCAAGGCAAAGAGAGTGACAGATTTACGAAAGGATGGACTGTAAAATGGGAGAAAGAGTGATCATGCTGGGCAACGAGGCGATCGCCCGCGGAGCATACGAGGCAGGGGTAAAAGTATCATCTGCATATCCGGGGACGCCCAGCACAGAGATAAGCGAATACCTCGTCCAGTACAGGGATGATGTATATGAAGAGTGGGCGCCCAATGAGAAAGTAGCGACAGAGGTCGCTGTGGGCGCAAGTCTTGCCGGAGCGCGCGCTATGGCGTGCATGAAGCATGTGGGGCTGAATGTAGCGGCTGACCCGCTGTATTCGGTATCTTATATGGGAGTAAACGGAGGGCTGGTCATTGTGGTTGCAGACGATCCGGGACTGTACAGCTCCCAGAACGAGCAGGATACAAGGATGGTGGCAAGGGCTGCCCAGATCCCTGTGATCGAGCCGTCGGACAGCGCGGAGGCAAAAGATTTCTTTAAGACTGCTTTTGAGCTGAGCGAGCAGTTTGACCGTCCGTTTATCTTCCGTACGACTACGAGGCTGGCGCACTCCCAGGGTCTGGTAGAGCTGTGCGACCGTGTTGAGCCGGAGGATAAACCGTACGAGAAGAATGTGACAAAGAACGTCATGATGCCGGGCAATGCAAAAATCCGCCATATAGAGATCGAAAAGCGCAATCTGGAGCTGGCGGAGGCTGCCAATACGCTCCCCATCAATGTGGTGGAGATGAATGACACCAGGATCGGCGTGATCACCAGCGGTATCCCGTACCAGTATGTAAAAGAAGCGCTGCCGGATGCGTCTGTGCTGAAACTGGGTATGGTGAATCCTCTTCCGAGAAAGCTGATCGAGGATTTCGCGTCAAAGGTCGATACGTTATATATTGTAGAAGAGCTTGACCCGGTGATCGAGGAACAGGTGAAGTCCTGGGGTATCAAAGCCATCGGGAAAGAAATCTTTACCGTCCAGGGAGAGTACAGCGCCAATATGTTAAGAGAAGCCATCCTGAAACAGGATCTGGAACTCAAAGAGCCCGCAAAAGCGCCGGGAAGACCGCCGATCCTCTGTCCGGGATGTCCCCACAGAAGCGTGTTCTATGTGCTGAATAAGCTGAAAATGCATGCGGCGGGAGATATCGGATGCTACACGCTTGGCGCGGTAGCGCCGTTGAGCGTCATTGACACGACTATGTGCATGGGATCCAGTATCTCAACCCTGCACGGGATGGAGAAGGCGAAGGGCAAAGACTACATAAAGAACTGGGTGGCAGTGATCGGAGATTCCACATTCATGCACACAGGCGTGAATTCCCTGATGAATATGGTATATAACAATGCCACGGGCACGGTTATCATCATGGATAACTCAACCACAGGCATGACCGGTCATCAGGATCATGCGGCGACAGGAAAGACTCTCCAGGGAGATCCGACCTATGCGATCAACATTCAGGCGCTATGCCGCGCCATCGGCGTAAAGAATGTGTATGAGATCAATGCATTTGATCTGCCGCTTCTCGAGAAGACGATCAAAGAGGAGACTGCAAAAGATGAAGTGTCCGTAATCATCACAAAGACGCCGTGCGTCCTTCTGGATAAGAGAAAGAAACCTCTCTATACCGCGCATACAGACAAATGTAAGAAATGCGGCATGTGTATGAAACCCGGATGTCCGGCAATGACAAAGAATCCGGACGGTACGATCCGCATTGACGACACGATGTGCACAGGATGCGGACTGTGTAAAGATCTCTGTAAATTTGACGCGATCGAGCTTGTAAAGGAGGGAGAATAATTATGGCAGTAAAGAATATTATGATCGTCGGCGTGGGCGGTCAGGGAGCCCTTCTCACAAGCCGCATCTTAGGCGGGCTGACCATAGCGGGAGGCTATGACGTGAAGCTGTCCGAGGTGCACGGGATGGCGCAGAGGGGAGGAAGTGTTGTCACCTTTGTGCGTTATGGCGATAAAGTCGCGGAACCTATCGTGGAGGAAGGACAGGCTGACGTGATCATCGCGTTTGAACGGCTGGAGGCACTCAGGTACGCCCACTTCCTGAAAAAGGACGGAGTGCTCATCGTCAACGACTGGAGGATCGACCCGATGCCGGTCGTGATCGGCGCGGCCGAATATCCGGAAAATATTTTGGAAAATCTGGAAAAAGAATACAAAGTCTATAAAGTAAATGCCACAGAAGAATCGAAAAAGCTTGGAAATCCCCGGGTCTTTAATCTGATCGTGCTGGGGATCGCCGCGCAGCATATGGATTTTACAAAAGAGCAGTGGTATGAGGTCATCGAGAAGACCGTGCCTCCGAAGACGGTAGAGATCAATAAGAAAGCGTTTGACGTGGGTTACGGCATCGCGCAGTAATCCCGGTCAGATAGAAAAGATTTTAGGATGAAGGGCGGTGATAGTAATGATCAGGCAGATATCAGTATTTGTGGAAAATCAGCCGGGCAGTATGATGAATGTAACCTCTGTCCTCACGGAGGAACATGTGAACATCCGGGCAATCTCGACTTTCGATTCGCCGGAATTCGGAATCATGCGCCTGGTAGTCGATGATCCGGTCCGGGCGAAGGAGAGTCTGACAAAGCGTGGTTTTGTCACCAGAGTGACCGAAGTGATCGGTGCAGAGCTCAGGGATGAGAAGGGGAATCTCAATCAGATGCTCAAGATCCTTGCAGACGGACAGATCAACGTGAACTATATTTATTCTTTTGTGATCCGCGAAGGGAAAGCTCCTGTCATGGTATTTCATACGGACGATTTTGAAAGAGCGGAAAATGTCCTCCGGGCTGCCGAAGTAAAGCTCGTCGAGGAAGAAGAACTATAAGGAAATCAAAGGAGAAATAATAAAATGGCGGCAGTATCATTAGAAAACTGGGTAGAGCGGATACGTGATCCGAAAATCGAATGTATGAGCAGAGACGAGATGGCGGCTCTCCAGAGCCGGCGTCTTGTGGACGTGGTAAAGAGAGTATACGACAATGTGGAATTTTACCGCAGAAAGATGCAGCAGAGGGGCGTGGAGCCGGGAGACATCAGATCCATCGAGGATATTGAGAAGCTTCCGTTCACCACAAAGGAAGACTTAAGGGATAATTATCCGTTCGGGCTCCTTGCGATCCCGAAGAAGGATGTGGTGCGCGTGCAGGGAACTTCCGGCACGACCGGAAAGCTTACGATCGCGCCTTACTCCCAGAAAGATGTGGAGGTGTGGGGAGAATGCGTGGCAAGAGGCCTGACCATGGCGGGACTCACGGATGAAGATATCATCCATGTCTGCTACGGGTATGGTCTTTTCACCGGAGGATTGGGACTGGACTACGGCGCAAAAGCGCTCGGCGCGATGGCGATCCCTATGTCAGCGGGCAACACGAAGCGGCAGATGATGTGCATGGAGGATCTGGGGGCAACCGCGTTTGCGTGCACTCCCTCCTACGCTTTGTATCTTGCTGAATCTATCCAGGAGGCCGGGCTCGTTGACCATATGAAATTAAAGGCCGGCATCCACGGCGCGGAGCCCTGGACAGAGGAGATGCGCAAGAAGATCGAGAGCATCCTCCACATCAACTGCTTCGATATCTACGGGCTGTGTGAGATCACCGGACCGGGCGTGGCACAGGACTGCATCCACAAGGCAGGACTTCACGTCCATCATGATTATTTCTATCCGGAAGTGCTAAATCCTGCAACTCATGAGAGATGCGCGGACGGAGAGACCGGAGAGCTGGTATTCACTACGCTGGCGAAAGAAGCGATGCCTCTGATCCGCTACCGCACGAAGGACCTGACCAGCATTGACCACAGTACCTGTGAGTGCGGACGTACTCTTCCGAGGATCTCCAAGTTCACCGGAAGGACGGACGACATGAAAGTCATCCGCGGCGTCAATGTATTCCCGACTCAGGTAGAGACAGCGCTTCTTTCAATGGGCGGAGTGGTAGCGCCGCACTATCTGATGATCGTTGACAGAGAGGACAATATGGACGTTCTGACAGTCATGGTAGAAGTGGACGAGAGCGTATTCTCTGACGAGATCCGCAAGCTGGACGCGCTGCGCAATAAGATCGCCGCAACGCTGAAGACAGCGCTCGGGGTATCTGTGAAGGTGAAACTGGTAGAGCCGAAGTCCATCCAGAGAAGCGAAGGCAAAGCAGTCCGCGTCATTGACAACAGGAATTTGTAAGAAAAGAGGGAGGTAGAAGATATGGGAATCACGATCCAACAGTTATCAGTGTTTCTTGAGAACCGCGAGGGAAGGCTGGACGAAGTGCTCTCTGTCCTTGCCGGCAATGATGTGAACATTGTTGCGCTCAGTCTTGCAGATACAACAGAATACGGTATGCTGCGCATGATCGTATCTGATCCGAACAAAGGGAAGGCAGTGCTCAAAGAAAACGGCATCACGGCAATGCTTACTGATGTGGTGGCGCTCAGAGTGCCCCATGAGACAGGATCTTTAAGCCGCGCAATGCATCAGATCGTGGATGGCGAGGTAAACATTGAATACATGTATGCATTTGCCAACGGAGAGGATGCATCCGCTGTCCTTAAATGCGATGATCCCGCAAGAGTAGTGGACATTTTAAGGGGAAGCGGTTTCGATGTGTGGGAGGCTTCGGAAGCCTATGTCTCCAATATAAAGAATGCGCTGTAAAAGCAGTTTGTTTAATACTTTTAAAAACACGCAGGAAATCTTGTATAGGTAAGGCGAAAGAAGTGTCGGTCATTTTTGTGATGATCGGCACTTTTTTTGTTATAAAACTCCTTTTTGGGAAAAGCTATAATATGGAAATGTAGTAAAAAGGAGGTTTCATAATAGCTATGCAGAAAAGACAGGAAAAAGATAATGAAAAAGCGATTTTGTTAAATATCGGTGATATCCAGGAGTTTCGGGACAATCTGTACGAGCAGGAAAAAGCGGCTGAAACAATACGAAAATATGTGGCTGATGTACAGACATTATTTCGGTATCTCGGAGGTGAGCTGTGCCTTACAAAGCGCAGGCTGGTGGAATACAAGGAACGCTCAGCGATAATTACGCACCGGCAAGTGTTAATTCCATGATAGCAGCGGTGAACCAGTTCCTGAAATATGCTTAATTCTGACAGCAGTTTTCTGAAAAAAAGACGTCAAAAAATAAATTTGCAGTTTTCTTTGATCGATCAATGCTGCAAATAACCTTCTTTACGGATATAAGTATATCCTTTTTTATTGCAAATTTTATGTATTAGCAGTAAAATAGTAAGGGTAATACTATTATTGTCCGCCAGATACAACATAATCCGTATTATGTTGTATCTGGAATTTCAACAATTGATCAAATACAAGGAATACATGAAAGAGGAATCGCATATGGCACTTATGGAACGCCGGAAGCAGAAGAAGCGCAGAATGTCCATCCTTTCTGCTGTGCTGTTTCTGTTTTTCATCGGGGTCATGGATTATCCTTTTCTGGCGCGGATTTACAATCAACAGATCCAGGGGGATGTTATAGAGGATTATGAATCGGTTTATGCGGAGGCTGGTGATGAGAAGATCGGGCGGGAGCTTGAGAAAGCACGGATATATAATGAACAGATATCCGGCAGCAGCGTATCGATCCAGGACGCTTTTCAGGCTGCCTCAGACAGAGATGAAGAGTATGAATCAATTTTGGATATAGATGGCAGCGGCGTCATGGCAGTGATCGAAATCCCCAAAATCGGTCTGCGCCTCCCGATTTACCACGGGACATCGGAAGCTGTTCTTCAAAAGGGCGCGGGCCATCTGAAAGGATCCTCCCTTCCGGTGGGAGGGGAGAATACGCATACGTGTATTTCCGCTCACAGAGGCCTGCCGGGGAAAACGATGTTTACAAATCTGGATCAGATAGAAGAAGGAGATCTGTTTTTCCTTAATGTACTCGGACAGACGCTCTGCTATCAGGTATACGATATAGAGACTGTGGAGCCGGAAGATACGGAAGCTCTTTCGGTCAGAGCGGGACAGGATCTGGCAACCCTTATCACATGTACTCCATATGGGCTTAACACCCACAGGCTGTATATCCACGGGGAGCGGATCCCATATGAAGAAGCGGAGCTGTCGGACGCGTTTCACGGCCGAATGGGGCTGACAGAATTTATGACGCAGTACTGGTGGATCGGAGCGACAATCCTTCTTTTGATATGGATGGGATATATGCTGTATCGGATCAACAGGAAGCAGGAAAAGACAGAATCCGGATCCGAGACGGGGAAAGATGAAAGGAAATAGAGATGATGTTGGAGGGAATTGCAATGAGAAAAAGGGGAAGGAAAATGCTGCTCCTGGCAGTATTTATGATGGCTTTGGTTTCTCTGCCGGCGCGCGCGTCAGAAGGCGGAGAAGGAAACAGTTCAGGAAGCGTCCGCATCCATTTAAAGGATCTGGAAAGCGCGGGTTCGGAGCGAAGCGGCGTGGAATTCGGTCTGTGGAGGGTCGGAGATGTGGATGAATACGGCACGCCAAAGATCTGGGAGCAGTACGGGATCGGGGAATACCCTCAGGACAGCGCTTCCATGCAGGAAGCCGCGGACAAGCTCGAGGGCATGGCGGCAGATCGGCAGGCAGACCTGTCAGGAGTCACAGACCAGAACGGGGAAGTTTTATTTGACCGGGTAGCACAGGGAGTATACCTGATCTGTGCGGCAGAGGGAAATCCGTATGGAGAGATCTCACCTTTTCTTGTG
>USKR01000042.1 GCA_900555215.1 uncultured Ruminococcus sp. | reverse complement strand
TGATAGAATTCCGTCTTTTCCCTCATTGCTTTCGGTATCTGCTTCCCTGCGGACGTCCTGATATTTCTTACATTTTTTTCATCCTCCGGATCAGCCAGCCCCACTGTGATCACGGCAAGCCGCCGGCAGACCGTGGGATCAACCTTCTTTACTGCCTTTGCCAGCCCCTTAACACCGCCCGCATAGAGTCCGCCCAGATAAATGATCTTCTGATATCCGCCCAGATTTCCTGCCCTGTCATAAGGCACTGCATGCAGTCCCATCCGCTCTGCCAGAGCTTCTGCGTAAATTTTCGTTGTCCCGTAACAGCTTCCGTAAATGATGATCGTATCCATGAGCATTTCTCCTCCTGCTCCCATTATGCCAGACCCGGCATCCGATGTCACTGATTTTCCTGCACTGAATTTCATCAGGATTCTTCTTGACATCTTCCCGCGCCGCTTCTATAATCTTATTGTTTGAGTTCAAATTATTTGAATTCTAATTATATCAAGATTTAATCCGCAGCCACGGACGCTGCCGCAAAAGGAGATGACACAATGTCCCATTCATTTCACTATCTGATCATGGCAGAACATTCTATATTTCAGAAGGAACTTCTCACCCGGCTGAAAGACACCGGTCTGACGATCGGGCAGCCAAAGGTGCTTGACTACCTGAAGGATCACGACGGCGCCGGGCAGAAAAAAATTGCCCGAGGATGCCACATCGAACCGGGCACGCTCACCACGATCCTGAACCGCATGGAAGACGCCGGACTTGTGGAGCGGCGCATGCTGAACGGGAACCGCCGCAGCCTTTATGTTTTTCTGACTGAAAAAGGGAAAGAACAGGTTGAGCTGGTGACGGAAGCATTCTCCGCAATGGAAGAAGAAGCGTTCCGGGGCATGTCGGAGACAGAATATGAAACATTGATGCGCCTGATGCATCAGGTCTATGAGAACATCTCATCTTAGAATATCTCATCTCAGCATATGTCTCTTATATTCCGGGAGGCAGGCTTTATTTGACACAAAATAAGACAACAGCTCAACAGACGGTCCGCCTGGCGCGCCGTCTGTTATTTTGAGGGAGGATTGATTTAAATATGGAAAAACTAAAACGTTACATTGTATTCCTGATCGGACTTTTCATCAATTCACTGGGCGTCAGCCTGATCACAAAGGCAGATCTGGGAACGTCCCCGATCTCATCGATCCCGTATGTGCTCAGCCTGAATTTTCCTTTTACACTGGGACAGTTCACGATCGCGTTCAGCCTTCTGCTGATCCTGATCCAGCTCGTCATCCTGCGCAGGAACTTTAAGGCGGAGCATCTGCTGCAGATCCCGATCTCCATCCTGTTCGGATATTTCATTGACCTGACCATGGTCATGCTCTTTTTTGTGAATCCGCAGAGCTATCTTTCTTCTGTGGTTTACCTGCTGATCGGATGTGTGATCCTGGGATTCGGCGTATACACGGAGGTCCTCGCCAATGTGGCGATGCTGCCCGGAGAATCGTTCGTCCGCGCTGTTTCCTCCACATGGAAGACAGAGTTCGGCTCCACAAAGGTTGCTTTTGACGTGTCGCTGACCGTCATTGCAGCTGTCCTTTCCCTGATCTTCGCCCATCGTCTGGACGGCGTCAGAGAGGGAACCATTATCGCCGCCCTGCTTGTCGGTTTCATCGCCCGCCTGTTCGGACGACGTCTCACATTTCTCGGGCCGCTTCTCTTCCGCACGAATGAAAAAATCAGTGATGGACAAACTGCCGCGGTTCCTGACGCATCTTCGGTTTCGGTGAGCGCTTCGGTTTCGGTGAATGATTCAGCTTCAGCGCCGTACAAAGTCATCGTGATCGGGCGTCAGTACGGAAGCGGCGGGCACGACATCGGGAAAGAGCTCGCCGGGAAGCTGGGATTTGCCTTCTATGACAATGAGATCATCCAGATGACCGCCGGCTCCACGGGATACACGCCGAAATTCGTACAGGATCACGAAGAGAATATGACGAACAGTTTCCTCTACGACCTGATAAGCCAGATGTACATCTACTCCGATACACAGGAAGCTCCCAGAGACGCCATTTTCGAATCTGAAGGGGAAGTCATCCGCAGTCTCGCCGATCAGGGGAACTGTGTCATCCTCGGCAGATGCGCGGACTATTTTCTCCGGGACCGGCATGACTGTCTGAAGGTCTATCTCCACGCGCCGGAAGATTACCGCGTAAAGCGGATCATGGATACAGAAAATCTGTCCGAAGAGAACGCCCGCCAAAAAGCGCGCAGGATGGACCGCAGACGTTCGGATAATTATCACTACTATACAAGGCGGATCTGGGGACATTCCAAGAACTACGACCTCACAATTGACACAAGCATCGGCGCTGAGGCTGTTGAAGAGATCATCCGCCGGACTCTGGAACTGAGATAGAAACAGAAAATTTCTTCTTGACCCTCACGGCGCGTCATAGATTACACTCTCCTTATCAGGACAAGGAGGCATGCAGAGATGAAAACAGTAAAGGAAATATCACAGATCACAGGTATCAGCGTGCGCACGCTTCACTATTACGACGAGATCGGGCTTTTAAAGCCCACCGCCAAAACCGAAGCGGGATACCGGCTTTATGACGATAAAGCCCTGGAAACACTCCGGCAGATCTTATTCTTCCGCGAGTTCGATATTCCCCTGAAGAAAATCCGTTCTCTTCTGGACGCTCCTGATCTTGACGAAAGGCAGATCCTTAAGATGCAGAAACAAATGCTGACAGCGAAACGGGGTCGCATCGACAGGATGATCGCCAGTATTGACAATATCCTGAAAGGAGAACATGAAATGGATTTTGCAGTATTTACGAAAACAGAGATTGAAGATATGTATCAGTCCATGGTAGAACATATGACGAATGAGCAGAAAGCCGTGTTCATTCAAAATCACGGAAGCATGGAAGAATTCCACAACTATTTTGTCGACTCAGCCTCCAGCGAAGCCGCGCAGGAAAACTTCCGCAAGGTCGTGGACTGGTACGGGAGTAAGGAGCAGGCAATCGCTGCATCCCAGAACCCTCACGATCCGGATATTTTCTCCGCTTATCAGAACCGTCTGAGCGCAGTACTTGAAAAGATCTCCGGGAAAACAAACTGCGATGTACATTCCTTTGAAGTAAAAGAGCTCATCGGAGAATATGACTTTGTCACAAAGCAGCTCTATCAGATGGACGACGTTTCCAGGATGATGGCGGAGACGGCAGAAATGTATCTGACAGACCGCCGGATGCAGGAAGCCACGGACCGCATATACGGGAAGGGATTCTCCGAATTCTTCGGGCAGGCAGTAAATGCTTTTTATACAGATTCACGGGAGAGGTAAAACGTTCTCCTCTGGAAAACTTTCATGAGAAATGAATGCTCCTAAATATAAAACAGGCGCTCTTTTTGAACCGGGTCTCTGCGCATCCGGTACAAAAAGGGTGCCTTCTGTTTTCTATGTTCTATTTCAACTGACAGTATTCTTTTCGCGCCATGGGAAGCTATAATATACTGAAGGAGTTGCCGCCCCTATACTGGTATCAGGAAGGGGGTGTTTCTGTTGGAATTCTCATATCTTTTCTTGTCGCTGTCACGGCTGGTGCAGCATGCCACTACATCATCAAATGGTTAGACAGCGACGAATAGTCGGTAACTGGCCTCGGGCTTAATCCCCCCGCAAAAATGGAATAGAGAACCCCCGGAGATCGCACCTCCGGGGGTTCTCGTCGTCCCTGCTGGAACTCTCATATCTTTTTGCCTGAATTGAATATAGCATACGCTTCAGGCAACGTCAAGTTTATGCATTTTACAAAAATTTAATTCTGCGTAACAGTTCGAAGGGGCAGATTGATTTATGCTGGCATAAGGATCAGTCTGCCCCTTCCCTTATGAGCGGAGCGCGTGTAAATGAGCAATGGAGCGGTGCAGCCACAGGAGCACGTATGTGCAGCTTTGCGAATGACGCGTGCTGAACTGTTACTTTATTTCCGTCCACACCAGGCTCATGAATGGAATCCTGCGGTGTTATCCCCGCATATTCCCTCTTTTTATTTTCCTTCCTTTACCGTGAGCACGATACCAACAGCCATCATAATAACAGCGAAAATATGGACAGGATAACTTATAAACGGCGATACGGATTCCTCGACAAACATCATGCAGCTGTTGGTCAAAAGTCCTATTGATGTGATGATCAGCGCCAAAGTATTTCCTCCCTTCTTCTCTGCCTCGATCCCGCTTTTTTCTTCCTCCAGCCTTGCGATGACCTTATTGGTCCGGAACACTGCACTCACACATACGAAAACAAATACACTGAGCAAAAGCGCAAATGCCCATGCATAATCAGTGCCTGTCATTCCCGCAAAAATCTCCATGAAAAGTCCGATCAATTCCAGGATCGTCACAGCCTTGAACATCCTTCGGATCTTCCGATAATGTTCAATCTTTGATTCCACATCTGTATACAACTCGAACGGACCGTCAGCCGCCCGTTTGCGCAGTATGATCCAGTATCCCCAAAGCACGACGATCTCCACGCCGAGTTCCCCCATCAGCTCCCGGTATTCATCGCTGACTGAATACAGCGCATCTCCAAGATCGATCTGATAGATATACTCGCCTTTTCCGCATGGTTCAAATTTATAAAATCCCGCAAAGAAACTTTTCAGCGCCCAGCCTTCTGACGCCATTTGATTCAGCCAGACCGTCTCCTTATCTTTATCATAATACAGTTTGAATCGAATCATGCTTCTCCCTCCTCCATGAGCTTTGCATTGCTCAGCAGTTCTTCCAGACGGCTCTTCTCCGCTTCGAAGGCCGCCCTGCCCAGATCCGTGATAATATATTCCTTCTTCTTCCGCGACTCTGTGTCCTGGCTGTAAATTCTGATCCATTCCCGCTTCTGCATGGTCTGCAGCGCGCCGTAAAGAGTGCCCGGTCCCAGGACTACACGTCCGCCCGTCAGCTCCTCGATCTCCTGGATAACTCCGTAACCGTGATTCGGCTTCCTCAGTGCCAGCAGGATATAATAAAATGCTTCTGTCAACGGCGTTTCCTTTTCTGACATCATCTCACTCCTTTGTTTTCGTATCAGATATTTTTCGTTCGACGATATATCGTTAAATGATATATTCTAATTATAATATATCGTGTGATGATATATCTGTCAAGCGGCAATTATAAAAATTTGCAATCAAAAATCAAACAGGAACCCGGCAGCCCGCGGACTGTCAGATTCCTGTTTTTATCTTTCGCCATTATACCTTTTCTCACTATCATCGAGCAGGGCACCCTGTTTCCCCGCTTCACCTCAGCGCATCCTTCATCCCCTTCACATACTCACCCACATATTCCGGGGCGTCTTTCCCATACTTCCCGATCAGCCTGACAATAGCCGATCCGACGATCGCTCCGTCGGAGATCCCCGCCATTTTTGCCGCCTGTTCCGGCGTTGAAATGCCGAACCCTATGGCGCACGGGACATCAGTATTCTCCCGTACCGTTTCCACAATAGATTCCAGGTCCGTCTTGATCTCACTCCGCATACCTGTAACCCCCAGGCTGGAAACAATATATAGGAACCCTTCCGCCTCCCGGGCGATCATGGCAATCCTGTCTTCCGACGTAGGCGCAATTAGAGAGATCAGGTCTACGCCGTACTTTCGGCAGGCGGGCAGAAATTCTTCTTTCTCTTCATACGGAACGTCCGGCAGGATCAGCCCGTCGATCCCGATTTCCCGGCAGGTGGAAATGAACCGCTCTGTCCCATATGAGAAGACTACATTTGCATAAGTCATGAATACCATCGGCACTTCCACATCCCTGCGCAGTTCTTTCACAAGGTCAAATATTTTATCCGTGGTCACGCCCCCGCTTAACGCCCGCAGGTTCGCCCCCTGGATCACCGGTCCCTCTGCGGCGGGGTCTGAGAATGGGATGCCCAGCTCGATCAGGTCAGCGCCATTCGCCGCAGCCGCGCGGACGACTGCCGCCGTTGTCTCCAGATCCGGATCTCCGCAAGTGATAAACGGAATAAATGCCTTCCCGTTTTCAAACGCTTTTCTTATGTTACTCATAGATATCCTCCCCTCTGTAGCGGGCAATGGCAGCACAGTCTTTGTCTCCCCTGCCTGAAATGGTGATAACAATGATCTGATCCCGGCTCATCTCCGGCGCGGTCTTCATCGCATGCGCCACGGCATGCGCGGACTCGATCGCCGGAATGATCCCTTCTGTCCTCGCCAGATATTCAAACGCATTCACAGCTTCCTCATCGGTAACCGGAACATATTCTGCTCTGCCGATGTCATGGAGATATGCATGCTCCGGACCTACGCCCGGATAATCCAGCCCTGCAGATATAGAATAGACCGGGGCGATCTGCCCGTATTCATCCTGGCAGAAATAAGATTTCATGCCATGGAAGATACCGACTCTGCCCGTGTTCACCGTTGCCGCGGTCTCAAAGGAGTCGATTCCCTTTCCTGCCGCCTCGCACCCGATCAGCCGCACTCCTTCATCCTCTATAAAGTGGTAAAAGCTTCCAATAGCATTGGAGCCGCCTCCCACACAGGCGACCACCGCGTCCGGCAGTCGTCCTTCTTTCTGAAGGATCTGCTCTTTGATCTCCTTGGAAATTACCGCCTGGAAATCCCTTACGATCGTGGGGAACGGATGGGGGCCCATGACGGAACCGAGGCAGTAATGGGTATCGATGATCCTGGACGTCCACTCTCTCATCGCCTCGGATACTGCGTCTTTCAATGTGGCAGTCCCGGTCTTTACCGGAATGACCTCCGCCCCGAGCAGACGCATGCGGTACACATTCAGCGCCTGACGGATGGTATCTTCTTCGCCCATGAAAACCACGCATTCCATACCCATAAGAGCGGCCGCAGTAGCCGTGGCGACTCCGTGCTGTCCGGCGCCTGTCTCTGCGATCAGCCTGGTCTTTCCCATTTTCTTTGCAAGGAGCGCCTGACCGAGTACGTTATTGATCTTGTGGGCTCCCGTGTGGTTCAGGTCTTCCCTCTTCAGGTAGATCTTCGCTCCGCCCAGATCTTCTGTCATCTTCTCCGCATAATACAGGCGGGAAGGCCTCCCCGCATATTCATTGAAAAGTTCTGTTAATTCCCGGTTAAACTCCGGGTCATTTTTATAATGATTATACGCTTCCTCAAGTTCGGTCACAGCGTTCATCAGTGTCTCCGGTATATACTGACCGCCGTGGATGCCGAAGCGTCCGTTCGGGTTTGTCATTGCATCTCTTCCTTTCTGTTCTTTTTTCCTCATTCATCATCCCGGCTGGCTGCTAAAATAAACTCTTTCATTTTCTCTTTGTCTTTATATCCATCAGTCTCTATGCCGGAACTGACGTCCACTCCGTATGGTCTCAACGCATTTACTGCGGCTGTCACATTTTCAGGCGTCAGGCCTCCCGCCAGAAAATACGGGCGTTGTATCTTCCCAAGCAGTTCCCAGTCAAACACTTCTCCTGTACCTCCGCCCGGGGAATCCGCCAATATCAGATCCGCAATGCTTGTATCCGCCCTCTCCGCATCCTGCTCAGTGCGGATGGAAAACGCCTGAATGATCAGCTGACTTCCCAGTCTCTTCCGAAGGTTTCGGATATACGCTTCATCCTCCCTGCCGTGGAGCTGCACCACATCGATCACTCCCCTGCTGACAAGTTCTTCTATCATCTGAGGATCTTCATCCGCAAACACGCCCGCCGCTCTGATCTGCGGGTCCAGCATCTGCTTCAGTTCCGCCGCCTTTTCCAAAGAGACATATCTCCGGCTCTTCGGGGCAAAGACAAATCCGATATAATCCGGCATCAGTTCATTTGCCGCCTGTATATCGCCGGGACGGGACAGCCCGCACAGCTTGATCTTTGTCATTTACGCCTCTCCTTTCAGCTCCAGGAGCTTTGCCTTCTTATCCGCCGCGCGCATCAGTGTTTCTCCGATCAGCACCGCGTCCGCCCCGATCTTGCGCAGCCTGCTCACATCCCCGGCGCTCTCCACGCCGCTCTCAGAGACAAACAGGACGCCCGGCGGAATCATCTGCCGCAGCCTCCGGCTGTTCTCTGCATCCACAGAGAA
>USKR01000041.1 GCA_900555215.1 uncultured Ruminococcus sp. | reverse complement strand
GTTTAATGAGGATCCGTTCATATACATAGCAGCTTTTGGGTTGTTTACCGACGTATCATACGAGACAAAGCAGAGCATGAAAAATATTCTCGGACATCTTGCCTATGTGCTGGAAGGAACAAAAAGGATATTTAATATCCCGTCTTATAAGATTAAAGTAACACATGACGGAGAGACGTTTGAAGATGAATTTATTTTCGGGATGGTGACCAATTCCAGGTCTGTAGGCGGGTTTAAGGGTATTATAGGAACGGATGTAGTGTTTGATGACGGAGAATTTGAAGTGACATTGATAAGGACGCCGAAAAATCCGCTCGAACTGAATGACTTGCTCGGCGCTATCGTGATGAAGCAGATCAATCCTCAGAGAATGTATTCGTTTAAGTCGGGAAGCGTACATTTTGAGTGTGGGGAAGAAATTCCCTGGACCCTTGACGGAGAGTTTGGAGGGAAACATCGGGAAGTAGTGGTAAAGGATAAAAAGCAGGCTTTAAAGATTATGGTGAGACAGGAAATGGCTGCCGGATTGTCTGCTTCGGGGAAAATTGAAGAAAAATAAAAAAAGTGCTTGCATTATGAAAAATCATATGGTATATTAATATTCGCTGTGAGGCACTGCTGAACAGCGGATATGAATATGGCTCCGTGGTCAAGCGGTCAAGACGCTAGCCTCTCACGCTGGAATCAGGGGTTCGATTCCCCTCGGAGTCACTGCACGAAATCCCGTAAGGTCTTGCAAAAAGATCTCACGGGACTTTTTTTGCCTGTTTTTCGGCAAAGCAGGATCATAGAGATGATGATAGATTCCTGCGTCTAAATCGGCCTGCGGAAGAAAATAAGATTGTGTTTTTATCATGGATGGGATATAATAGAAAAAGGTTCAAAACAATTAAACAATCCCGGCGGCCGGGGCTGACAGTTCCGGCTGGGAAGTTAGAATTGGAGGAAAAAAGTATGTTAGTATCAGCAACAGAAATGCTTCAGAAAGCAAAAGCAGGACACTACGCAGTAGGACAGTTCAACATCAACAACCTTGAGTGGACGAAGGCGATCCTTCAGACAGCTCAGGAGTGCAATTCACCGGTCATCCTCGGAGTATCTGAGGGAGCGGGGAAATATATGACAGGCTACAAGACGATCGTAGGCATGGTGAACGGGATGCTCGAAGAGCTGAACATCACTGTTCCGGTAGCGCTTCACCTGGATCACGGCAGCTATGACGGATGCCTGAAATGTGTAGAGGCTGGATTCTCTTCCATCATGTTCGACGGATCACACTATCCGATCGATGAGAATGTAGCTAAGACAACAGAGCTTGTTAAGATTGCACATGAGCACAATATGTCTCTTGAGGCTGAGGTCGGCTCCATCGGCGGAGAGGAAGACGGCGTGATCGGAAGAGGCGAGTGCGCGGATCCGGACGAGTGCAAGAGAATCGCAGATCTGGGTATTGATTTCCTGGCAGCAGGTATCGGAAATATCCATGGCGTATACCCGGATAACTGGGAAGGCTTAAGCTTTGAGACTCTGGACGCCATCCAGCAGAAGACAGGAACTATGCCGCTCGTACTTCACGGCGGTACAGGCATTCCGGATGACATGATCAAGAAAGCGATTGATCTCGGTGTTGCAAAGATCAATGTAAACACAGAGTGCCAGCTTGTATTTGCAGAGGCTACACGCAAATATATCGAGGAAGGCAAAGACCAGCAGGGCAAGGGATTTGACCCGCGTAAACTTCTGAAACCGGGTACGGAAGCTATCATGGCTAAAGTGAAAGAAAAAATGGAATTATTCGGATCAGTAGGAAAAGCCTGAAATTTTTTTAGAGGACCTGAATAAAAATTTGGTGTAAAAAATACTTGCCTTTTCCGGGCAGGTAGGTTATACTGACTGACATAGAAATGAACAAGGGCGTTCCAATAAAGATTGGAGTGCCCTTTTTTTGTGGAACGGCGTATGACCGGAACGCTCACATTTCTAAGCAGACAGGAAGGAAGGGATAATAATGAGTACAGAACCAATCAAGGTAGCAGAGATTTTCGGGGAAAATGTATTTAATGATACCGTGATGCAGGAGCGTCTTCCGAAGAAGGTTTATAAAAATCTGAAAAAGACGATCGAGGAAGGCAAAGAACTGGATCTTGAGACTGCAGATGTGATCGCGCACGAGATGAAAGAGTGGGCGATCGAAAAAGGCGCGACACACTATACGCACTGGTTCCTGCCGCTGACGGGCGTGACGGCAGAGAAGCACGATTCATTTATCTCAGCACCCCAGCCGAGTGGAAAAGTTCTGATGAGCTTTTCGGGGAAAGAGCTGATCAAAGGGGAGCCGGATGCATCTTCTTTCCCGTCGGGAGGGTTGAGAGCGACATTCGAGGCGAGAGGATACACCATGTGGGACTGCACGTCCCCGGCATTTGTCAGACAGGACGCCGCCGGAGCGATCCTCTGTATCCCCACAGCATTCTGTTCCTATACGGGCGAGGCTCTTGACCAGAAAACTCCGCTCCTCAGATCTATGGAGGCAGTCAACACGCAGGCTCTCCGGCTCCTGAGGCTGTTCGGTAATACGACTTCCAAGAAGGTGACGCCGTCTGTGGGTGCCGAGCAGGAATACTTCCTGGTAGATGCGGATAAATTCCTCCAGAGAAAGGATCTGATCTACACGGGCAGGACTCTTTTCGGCGCGATGCCGCCGAAGGGTCAGGAGATGGATGATCATTATTTCGGGACGATCCGCCAGAGGATCGCATCTTTTATGAAAGATGTGAACGAAGAACTCTGGAAAGTGGGAGTTACGGCAAAGACACAGCACAATGAGGTGGCTCCGGCACAGCACGAGCTGGCGCCGATCTACGCGGAGGCAAATATTGCCGTGGACCACAACCAGATCATTATGCAGACATTAAAGCGTGTGGCATGCCAGCATGGGATGAAATGCCTGCTCCATGAGAAACCGTTCAAGGGAGTAAACGGATCAGGAAAACACAACAACTGGTCCCTGACAACGGACGACGGCATCAACATGCTTGATCCGGGAAAAACTCCTCATGAAAATATTCAGTTCCTTCTGGTGCTCACATGTATCCTGAAGGCAGTGAACCGCCACGCGGATCTTCTGAGGGAATCAGCGGCGGATCCGGGCAATGACCACAGGTTAGGCGCAAACGAGGCGCCGCCGGCGATCATTTCAGTGTTCCTCGGGGAGCAGCTGGAAGATGTGATCGAGCAGCTTATCAGCACAGGAGAAGCGACGCACAGCTTAAAAGGCGGGCATCTCGAGACAAACGTGCGCACATTGCCGGAGTTTACAAAAGATGCGACGGACAGGAACCGTACGTCACCGTTCGCGTTCACAGGCAATAAATTTGAGTTCCGTATGGTAGGTTCGAGGGATTCCGTGGCAGAGGCGAATATCGTGCTCAATACGATTATGGCGGAAGCCTTTTCTGAGGCGTGTGATGTGCTGGAGAAGGCGGAAGATTTCCAGAAGGCTGTTCATGATCTGATCAAAGAATATGCGATTGAGAATCAGAGGATCATCTTTAACGGAGACGGATATTCACAGGCTTGGGTGGAAGAAGCGGAACGCCGCGGACTTCCGAACATCCGGTCTATGGTGGATGCGATCCCGGCGCTTGTTTCGGATAAGGCTGTAGGCCTGTTTGAGAAATTTGGCGTCTTTACTAAAGCGGAATTGGAGTCCCGTGCAGAGATCAGCTATGAGAACTATTCAAAGGCTATCAACATAGAGGCGCGTACGATGATCGATATGGCAAGGAAACAGTTCCTCCCGGCGATCATCAAATATACCAAGACACTTGCGGATACAGTAAACGCGGTGAAACAGGCCGGTGCGGACACCAGCGTGCAGGAGGAGACGCTGGCTGAGATCACAGTACTCCTCAAAGATGCCAGGGCGGCATTGATGGAACTGGAGAAGGTGACAGCGGAAGTGTCTGAGATGCCGGACGGACCGGAGAAAGCGCAGAAGTATTACCGTGTCGTTCATCCTGCTATGGATGAGCTCCGAGATCCGGTAGACCAGCTGGAGATGATCGTAGATAAGGAAGCATGGCCGATGCCATCCTATGGAGATCTGATCTTCGAAGTATAAGCACAAATAAATATTTATGGTTGCTGAATGCACCTTCTGAGGGTAGAATAAGACTCGGAAGGTGCATTTTCTTGATGAAAAAATGCCTGCACAGGCATTTCATGAAAATTGAAAATGCGGTGAAAGGAGAAAAATATATGCAGTCATCAACTGATCTCAGGAGTTTGCTGAACAGGATCGACCACAGGGGTTATCCTGCTTATAAAGATACAAAAGGAATGTACCAGTTCCCGGGCTATGTGCTGTCCATCGACCATGTCCAGGGGGACCCGTTTGCTTCTCCGTCCAGGGTGAGCGTTCGCGTCAGCGGCAAGGCGGCGGGATTCCCCGGGGAATTGTACAGAGACAGACATCAGAGGATCGCGCTTCAGGATGAGCTTACCAGGCAGTTCGGCAGGAGGGCAGAGCAGTTTGCCTTTAAAGCGAAGGGGTCAGGGAAGAGCGGTCTTATTTCTGTGAGCCGCTGCTATCAGGAAGTTCTGGAGCGGACTGCCTGCCGGATGGATCCGGGAAATGGGGATATTATACTGAGGATGGAGATCGGATTCCCTGCGAATGGAAGGACTATCAATGCGAGGGAACTGGAGAAAATCCTTTTTGACTTTGTTCCCGAGTGTGTAAAAGCATCCCTCTTTTATAAAAACATGGATGCGAAGCGCCTGCGCTCTATCGTGGATCTGGCGGAAGACCAGCAGTATATCAGAGAAATGCTTCCAAAGATGGGACTCTGCGCCTTTGTGGCGGATGGCAGCATTCTGCCAAGGGAATCCGGGATTTCGCCGAGACCGATGAAAGGCGGCGTCAAGTTTAAGTCTCCGAAGGAACTGGAGGTGACTCTGGACCTGCCCCATCGCGGGAAGATCACGGGGATGGGGATCCGAAAAGGGATCACCCTGATCGTGGGCGGAGGCTACCACGGGAAGTCAACGCTTCTGAAAGCGCTTGAACTGGGAGTGTACAACCACATCGCAGGCGACGGAAGGGAATATGTGATCACGGACGACACGGCGATGAAGATCCGCGCCGAGGATGGAAGGAGCATCCAGAAGACAGACATTTCCATGTTTATCAATGACCTGCCGAACGGGAAAGATACCGTCGGCTTCCGCACAGAGGACGCCAGCGGCAGTACTTCCCAGGCGGCAAACGTGGTGGAGAGTATTGAGGCGGGCACGTCCCTCCTGCTTATTGACGAGGACACCAGTGCCACTAACTTCATGATCCGTGACGAGCTGATGCAGAGAGTCATCCATCGGGATATGGAACCGATCACACCGTTTATAGAGCGGATCAGAGAACTGTATGACGATTATGGTATTTCCACGGTGATCGTTGCGGGAAGCTCCGGCGCGTATTTCCATATCGCAGACAGCATCATTCAGATGGACCGTTATGTGCCGAAGGATATTACGGAATATGCTAAGAAAGAGGCGGAGAACTTCCCTATGATCAGCGGTCCTGAGGCACCGGCGGAGAAACCGGACTTTAAGAGATGCCCGCAGCCGTCTCAGGCATTCAGGGGGAATGACAGGATCAAAATGAAAACACTGTCCAGAGAGGGCGTTATGATCAACAAAGAAACGATTGACCTGCGGTATGTGGAACAGATCACAGACAGTGAACAGGTGACAGCCCTAGGATACTGCATCCGGTATGCGCAGAAGCATATCCTGAACGGGCGGAAGGATCTGAGGCAGGTTGTAGACGAGCTGGAAAACACGATAGAAAAAGGTTCGCTTGCCGCGCTGTGCGAGAGCAGTTCCAGCGTTTCCTGCATGGCTGTGCCGAGAAAACAGGAAATTTTTGCCTGCTTTAACCGGTACCGCGGACTGAAACTCTGACAGGCTGTAAGCGGAGACGAAAACAGCAGGACCCGGTCATATAAAACGGGAAATGTGATCCTTATTGATAAGTTGATCTGTAAAATAGCAGCAGAGAGACGGGTATACTGTGAAAGATGGTATGCCCGTTCTTTTTTGGCGGAAATCTTATTTCGCGAAAAAAACAGGCCCTTCTGCGAAGGTGCGTTTATTCTGCCGGCATAGAAAAAGGCATTGACAGCATGTTGCGTGCAATTTTACGCTTAACTAGAAGGGGGATATGACGAATGATGACGGTTATGACTTTGCGAGAGGTCTGTGATAGCTATGGAGTATCAAGGCGCGCTGTACAGGGATATCTTGAAAACGAAAATCAACAGAAAGAAGAAAAGTATTAAAAATCATGAAGAGAAGTGATTGTGTAGTTATTTTGGACGGGCTGTGTTATGATAGAACAGAAGCAATTTACAAAAGAGGGAGACTGAGTCCATGAACGGCAGTAATGAGATCAGAGAAAAAAGAGAAGATAAGAAAAGCAACGGGTTCCTGACACTGCTCAAAAAGAGCCTCGCGGTAAGGATCGCATCGGCTGTAGTAATCCTGGCAGCAGTCGCTGCTGCAGCAGTGCTGGGCACGGTAAGTTATTTTACGCACAGCGGTAAAACGACAAAGATCGGTTTTGAGGATATCGGAGAGCTGGCAACTCAGGAGGCACGCTGTACGGAAATAGAGAATATAGAGGATGCGAGAGAGTTTTTCGGTCTGTTTGAGATCCCGTTTACGCAGAGCCATTACATATACAGCTATGATGTGGAAATAAAAGCGGGGATTGATTTTGGAGAAATCGAGTGGAAGGAAACGGACGGAAAGATCAATGTGAAACTTCCGGAAGTAAAAGTGCTGAGCAATGAGATCGACCTGGATTCATTTGAGGTTTATCTTGAGGATGAAAGTATTTTTCAGCAGATCACGCTGGAGGAAAATAACGAGGCCATGGCTGAGTTAAAAGAAAGGGCGGAAGAAAACGCGGTGGCAAACGGACTTCTTGAAAAGGCACGGGAAAATGCGGAAACAATATTGACAAGTTTTTTTGCACAGGTATATGATCTGAATGAATACGAAATTGTTTTTGAATAACAAAAAATGACAGGAGAAAAACACTATGAAAAAGAAGCTGAAATGGATCCTTATCGGCATCGCGGCAGTGATCATACTGTTTTATCTGTATCTGCTGATGACTGCAAGATAAGATAGACAAGTTTATTTAACATTGCGGAGGTAAAAGATATGGAGCTGTTAAAAGGCAGGCCGGAGAATGCGGAGAACAGGCTGGAGAAGGAAATACGCGTATATGACCTGCTGGATTCCCTGGGAATTGATTATCAAAGAGTGGATCATGAGGCGGCGATGACCATGGAGGCGTGCGGGGAAATCGATCAAGCACTCAGTAAAGGAGTGGAAAACGAGGTGGAAATCTGTAAAAATCTGTTCCTCTGCAACCGGCAGGCGACAGAGTTTTATCTGCTGCTGATCCCGGGAGACAAGCCGTTCAAGACCAAGTATTTATCCGCCCAGATTGGTTCCTCCCGGCTGTCCTTTGCCAAGCCGGAAGCTATGCAGGAGTATCTCGATATCACCCCGGGCTCGGTGAGTGTGATGGGACTGATGAATGACCGGGATAAGCGCGTGCAGCTGCTGATCGACGAAGATGTGCTTGCGGCGGAATATTTTGCGTGCCATCCGTGCATCAATACATCGAGCCTTCGGTTTCGGACCGGAGATCTTATAGAAAAGGTGATCCCTGCTATGGGGCACGAGCCGAAGATGGTAAAGCTGTAGAATACATGAAAAAGAAGAGGGGTTCCTGGCTGATAAGGAAGCCCTCTTCTTTGTAGAATTCTGTCTGGTTAAATCTGATGGAAATACTGTACGCTGTATGGAGGCATTGCAATCTGTCCATGTAAAGTTACTGTCGTCTTTGTCTCTGTGCCTTCGTCTGCAGCATCTCCGGGATCAGCAGCGCTGTTTCCGGTTCCCGAACTGCGCGGATATGACAGTTCCGTTTCATACTTTCCCTGAAGTTCATGGTGATTTGCAATATATTCAGAATCCGAAGCGTTGATCGCAACGAGCATCCGGTCATTTTCGCATCTGCGCTCAAAGATGAGCTGATGGTTCGTGAGAACAACGTTTCGGTAGGAGCCGTTGCACAGCGCGTCGCTTGAGCGGCGCACGGAGACCATTTCGCGAATCAGATCTGTCAGCTCGTTTGGTTTTGGC
>USKR01000040.1 GCA_900555215.1 uncultured Ruminococcus sp. | reverse complement strand
TGATTAAAAGAAGAGTTTTTCGTAAAATATGCTTTCTTTTGACTGCTGTATCATGCGCTGTTTTTCTGCTCGCTGCCTGCTCCGGGCAGGCAGAAGAGACAGGAGCGGAGCTGGCGGAAGAGGAAGCCCGTAATGGTCCCGAAGAAGGAGAATATACATTTCAGGACGTAGAGGGAAATGAATATGAAGCGCCGCTGCTTCCGGATGTGCCGAAGTGCACGTATGACCTCACAAAGATCCGGACAGACGAAGAGACCGGGCGCAAGAGTTTCCATGATGAGGAAAACGGAGCAACCGCCCGGTTTGGTATCGATGTGTCCGAGTTCCAGGGAGAGGAGATCGATTGGAACCAGGTGAAGGAAAGCGGCGTGGAGTTTGTGATCATCCGGCTTGGCTACCGGGCATACGGGGATACAGGAGACCTGGTCATGGATGCCATGTACGAGCAGAATATGAAAGGCGCGCTGGAGGCAGGTCTGGATGTAGGCGTGTATTTCTTCTCTCAGGCGGTCAGCGCTGCCGAGGCGGCAGAGGAGGCTGAGTTTGTCCTCAAGAACATAAAGCCTTATGAGATAACCGGACCGGTGGTTTACGATACGGAAGAGATCAAATGGGACACTGCCAGAACAGATGGCAATACGGATAATGATTTCACAAATTTCTGTAAAGTTTTCTGCGATACCGTGGAGCAAAAGGGATATGACGCCATGATCTATTCTAATATGAAGTGGATGGCATTTACTCTTGATATGGAAGAACTGACAGAGTATGATTTCTGGTATGCGGATTATCATGATATTCCCCAGTGCCCTTATGATTATAAAATCTGGCAGTACAGCGAGACCGGGGCGGTGCCGGGGATCAATGCAAATGTAGACCTGAACCTTTGGTTCGAAAAGGAAAACTGACAGGAGGATGCGTATGAAATGGAATAAATACCGTTTAAAGACAACAACTGAAGCAGAGGATATCGTGAGCAGCATGCTTATGGATCTGGGAATACAGGGCGTGGAGATCGAGGACAAGGTCCCGCTCACGCAGTCTGACAAGGAGCAGATGTTTGTGGATATACTGCCGGAGATCGAGGCGGATGACGGAGTGGCTTATCTTAGCTTTTATCTGGAGCCGGAGGAAGATCAGGAAAAGATCCTGGCGGATGTCCGCCGGGAGCTTGAGGAGATGTCTGCCTATGTGGATGTGGGAGAGTGCCTGATCGAGGAGTCTGAAACAGAGGACGTGGACTGGGTTAATAACTGGAAGCAGTACTTTCATCAGTTCTATGTGGACGATATACTGATCATTCCTTCGTGGGAGGATGTAAAGCCGGAGGATGAGGATAAGATGGTCATCCATATTGACCCGGGCACCGCGTTCGGTACGGGGATGCATGAGACGACCCAGCTGTGTATCCGCCAGATCCGCAGATACGTGACACCGGAAACAAGGATCCTTGACGTCGGATGCGGGAGCGGGATACTGGGTATGCTGGCGCTGAAATTCGGAGCTGCATATTCTGTTGGGACGGATCTGGATCCGTGCGCAATTGACGCTGCCCACGAGAATATGGAAGTGAACGGCATCCCGAAAGAGAAGTACGAGGTAATGATCGGAAATCTTATTGACGATAAAGCAGTACAGGACAAAGTGGGATACGGATGCTACGATATCGTGGCGGCGAATATCCTGGCAGATGTCCTTGTGGAGCTGACGCCGGTTATTGTAAATCAGCTAAAGCCGGGAGGAATCTATATCACCAGCGGGATCATCGATGACAAAGAACAGACGGTAGCAGACGCGGTAAAAGCAGCGGGACTGGAAGTGCTGGATGTGACGTACCAGGGCGAATGGGTCTGTGTGACTGCACGGAAAAAATAGAAGGAGACGAGGTATGCAGCAGTTTTTTGCGGAACCATCATGGATCAGGGAAAATAAAATCTTTATGCAAGGTTCGGATGTGAACCATATCAGGAATGTGCTCCGCATGAAGCCGGGTGAAGATGTACGCGTCAATGACGGCAGAGGGAAGACATATCTCTGCTGTATCAGTTCGTATGAGGAGCAGACAGCAGTGCTTGATATTCTGAAAGAGCTGGATTCTGATACGGAGCTTCCTTCCAGGATCATTTTGTTCCAGGGGCTTCCGAAAGGGGACAAGATGGAATGGATCGTTCAGAAAGCGGTGGAGCTGGGCGCATACAGTATTGTACCGTTTGCAGCGAAGCGCTCAGTAGTTAAACTGGATGAGAAGAAGGCGGCAAAGAAGCGGGCCCGGTGGCAGCTGATCGCCAAAGGCGCGGCGGAGCAGTCCGGGCGCGGCATTATTCCGGAAGTCAGCACAGTCCGAACATTTGCGGAAGCCCTTGGGATGGCGGGAGATCTGGATGTAGTCCTCATTCCCTATGAGCTGGAAGAGGGAATGAAGGAGACGGCGCGCGTGCTGGAAAACATTGAGTGTGGACAGTCAGTGGGGATTTTCATCGGACCGGAAGGCGGATTCGAGGAAGAAGAGGTAGAACGTGCGAAAGAGGCGGGGGCTTATGCCATAACGCTGGGGAAAAGGATTCTGCGGACAGAGACTGCCGGACTGACCACATTATCTGTCCTTATGTATCATCTTGAGAGCCGGAACGCGTGAACAGGCGTCCGGCCCGTGCATAATTTATATAGTAAGAAAAGAGTAAAGGAAAGGAAAAATGGAAATTTATCTGGACAATTCCGCCACGACCATGTGTTATCCGGAAGTGGGGGAACTGGTATATAAAGTCATGTGCCGGGACTACGGCAACCCGTCCTCCCTGTACAGGAAAGGTGTGGAAGCGGAACATTATATCCGGGACGCAAAGGAGACGATCTCAAAGCTTTTGAAAGTGAACGCAAAGGAGGTCTTTTTTACCTCCGGCGGCACAGAGAGCGATAACCTTGCGCTCATCGGATGCGCCAGGGCAAACCGGCGCAGAGGAAACCATCTGATCACTTCGAGCATCGAGCATCCTGCTATCCTGAATACCATGAGGTATCTGGAGGAAGAGGAGGGATTTCGGGTGACCTATCTCCCGGCAGACGGGCAGGGCCGCGTCCGGCTCGACGCGCTGAAGGAAGCATTGTGCCCGGAAACAATCCTGGTTTCCGTTATGTATGTGAATAATGAGGTTGGGACTGTGCAGCCCGTCCAGGAGGCGGCTCAGATCACAAAGAGGTATAATCCCTCGATTCTGTTCCACACGGATGCGGTACAGGGATTCGGAAAATACCGCATCTATCCGAATAGGATGGGGATCGATCTGCTCTCCGCGAGCGGACATAAGATCCACGGTCCGAAAGGTGTCGGCTTTCTTTATGTGGACAGCCGGGTGAAGATCCATCCGATTTTGTTCGGGGGCGGACAGCAGAGGGATCTGCGCTCCGGGACGGAGAATGTGCCCGGGATCGCGGGGCTGGGCCTTGCGTCGAAGATGATCTATCAGGACCTTGAGATGAAGACAGCCCTTATGAGAGAACTGAAAGCGTATTTTATAAAAGGGCTTGAAGAGATCGGAGACACGACTGTCCATGGCGTGACTGACGATGGCAGCGCTCCCCACATTGTCAGCGCGGGGATAGCGGGAGTGCGCAGTGAAGTCCTGCTGCACACGCTGGAAGACAAGGGGATTTATGTGTCTTCCGGGTCCGCATGCTCGTCCAACCATCCGGCAGTCAGCGGCGTCCTGAAGGCCATCGGGACTCCGAGAGAATACCTGGACGCTACGCTGAGGTTCAGTATGTCAGAGTTCACCACAAAAGAAGAAATTGACTACACGCTGGAAACACTATATAATTGTATACCGATGCTTCGGAAATTTACACGGCGCTGAGGCGCTGGGAAAAGCTGTAACCGGTCAGCGTGCGTGTGTCAGCGCGGGAAACGCTCCGGGTCAGGCGGAAAAAGGAGAATACCATGACGTTTCATTCATTTTTGATCAAATATGGAGAAATTGGGATAAAGGGTAAAAACCGGTATATGTTCGAGGACGCTCTTGTGCGCCAGATCCGGTATGCTCTTAAAGATGTAGAGGGGGAGTTCCTTGTCCACAAATGTCACGGAAGAGTCTATGTGGACTGCGAGGGTGAATACGACTACGAAGAGACCGTTGAAAGCCTTAAAAAAGTGTTCGGTATCGTGGGAATATGCCCGGTCGTGAGAAAACCGGTGAAAGAGCTGGAGGAGCTGAAAAAAGACGTGGTCGTCTATGTGGGAGAGATGTATCCTGAGGGCGACAAGACATTTAAAGTGGAGGCTAGACGCGCGAACAAGAGATATCCGGTAAATTCCATGGAGATCAACTGTGCTCTGGGCGAGGCGGTGCTGGACGCTTACCCGGAGATGAAGGTAGATGTGCATCACCCGGATGTGCGGCTGAATGTGGAGATCCGCGAGGAGGTCTATCTGTATTCCGAGATCATTCCCGGACCGGGCGGAATGCCTGTGGGTACCAACGGCAGCGCGATGCTGCTTCTCTCCGGAGGAATTGACAGCCCGGTGGCGGGATATATGATCGCGAAGAGGGGCGTGGAGATCGAGGCGACTTATTTTCATGCGCCGCCGTATACAAGCGAGCGGGCGAAGGAGAAGGTCGTTGATCTGGCAAGGCTTGTCTCTGCGTATGCGGGACCGATCAAACTCCATATCGTTAACTTTACGGACATTCAGCTGGCGATCTACGAGAAATGCCCGCACGATGAGCTGACGATCATTATGCGCCGTTATATGATGCGGATCGCAGAGCAGTTCGCAAAAAAGGACGGCTGTCTGGGACTGATAACGGGAGAGAGTATCGGACAGGTGGCGAGTCAGACTATGCAGAGCCTGGCGGCGACTAACGCGGTGTGTACTCTTCCGGTTTACCGTCCGCTGATCGGTTTTGACAAGAGAGAGATCGTGGAGATTTCTGAGAAGATCGACACGTACGAGACATCGATCCAGCCGTTTGAGGACTGCTGCACGATTTTTGTGGCAAAGCATCCTGTGACGAAGCCGAATGTGGAAAGGATCGAGAAGTCAGAGCTGAACCTGTCGGATAATATAGAAGAACTTGTGAAGACAGCGGTTGAGACAGCGGAAGTGATCACAGTAGGTAAATAACAGCCGCAGAGTCAGAATGACAGAACAAAAAGAGCTGCCTCGGATTGAGCCAGCTCTTTCGTAAGTAAAAAATATGTCTGATTATTTGATGATGTATGGATCGAGTGCGGCAAGAATGTCATCGATGTCTCCATCTGCGTGAATGTTGAGATCGATCGGCTTGGAAAGATCCAGGCTGAAGATTCCCATGATGGATTTTGCATCTATAACATATCTTCCGGATACTAAATCGAAATCGTTATCATACTTTGTAATCTCGTTTACAAAAGATTTTACTTTGTCGATTGAGTTTAATGAAATCTGTACTGTTTTCATTGGATAATCCTCCTTGAATCATAGAATAAAGTAAGGTCTCAGACCTCATGTATATTTTAGGGGATGCTATCGCAAAAGTCAAGTGACACATAGGAAAAAAGAGGTAAATTCAAAATGAAAAAAGCAGCGCTCCACAATTTGGGATGTAAAGTAAACGCATATGAAACAGAAGCAATGCAGGAGATGCTCGAGCAGGCAGGCTATGAGATCGTGCCTTTTAAAGAAGGCGCGGATGTCTATGTGATCAATACCTGCACAGTAACCAATATCGCGGATCGGAAATCCCGTCAGATGCTTCACCGCGCCCGAAAACTGAACCCGGAGGCAGTGGTCGTGGCGGCAGGGTGTTATGTCCAGACGCAGGGAGAACGGGAGATAGATCCCTGTATTGATATCGTGATCGGAAATAACCACAAAAAAGACCTGATCAGGATCCTGAAGGAGTATGAAGAAAGCAGAGAAAAAGAGCGCGCCAACGGGACCGGGGGAGAGAGGACAGGCGCCCGTGCGGCCGGTGAGATCGGGGATATCAACCGGACAAAAGAATACGAATCTCTTCACCTTACCCGTACAGGTGAACACACCCGGGCTTATATCAAAGTACAGGATGGCTGCAACCAGTTCTGCACCTACTGTATCATTCCCTATGCCAGAGGGCGGGTACGCAGCAGAGAGATGCAGGATGTGGAGCAGGAGGTAAGAACGCTTGCCGGAAATGGCTATCAGGAAGTCGTGCTCACAGGAATCCATTTGAGCTCATACGGCATTGATTTTGATGGCCAGCGGCATCTGATTGAGCTGATCCGGGCAGTCCATGAGATTGAAGGCATCAGGAGGATCCGGCTGGGATCTCTGGAACCGGGGATAGTGACAGAAGAATTTGCCGAAGCGCTTGCCTCCATGCCAAAGATCTGTCCACATTTCCACCTTTCTCTCCAGAGCGGATGCGATGCCGTATTGAAGCGCATGAACCGAAAGTACACGAGCGGCGAGTATTATGAGAAATGTCGTATCCTCAGAAAATATTTTGACGCCCCGGCTCTTACGACAGACGTGATCGTGGGTTTTCCGGGAGAGACGGAAGCGGAGTTTCAGGAATCCTATGATTTTGTGGACAAGGTGGATTTTTATGAGACCCATATATTTAAGTACTCAAAACGAGAGGGGACAAAGGCTGCATCCATGCCTGACCAGGTGGATGAGCAGATTAAAGCGCAAAGAAGCGCCCGCCTGATCGAACTGGGCGAAAAGAAACGGAAAGCTTATGAGAAAAAATTCATCGGCAGGACGGTTGAGGTGCTCGTGGAAGAGAATGCGGTCATCGGCGGGAAGAATGTTCAGACAGGGCATACAAAAGAGTATATTAAAATTGCACTAGACTCGGAAGAAAATCTCCGTAATTGTATCGTAAACGTTCAAATTGATAATGACTCACAAATTATACATTGAATTTTAAAAGGGATTATATTAGAATTGTAAATAGGGATTCTGGGTCTTCCCAGAGGAAAAGGCGGGCCGCCGGCAACTGGCGGATGCCTGAAATAATAGGAACATACAGAGAAGGAGGAGCATCAGGATGAGTGATTTAGGCAACACACAATTCTTTCAGGTAGAGCCCGGACCGCAGATCTCAGCAAAGGATATTCTTGAGATTGTGTTCAAGGCTCTGAAAGAAAAAGGGTACAATCCGGTCAATCAGATCGTTGGATATATCATGTCAGGAGATCCCACATATATTACCAGCTACAACGGGGCAAGAAGCCTTGTGATGAAGGTGGAGAGGGATGAACTTGTAGAAGAGATGCTGAAAGCGTATATTGAACATAATTCCTGGGAATAATCAGCTATGAGGATCATGGGACTTGATTACGGGACTAAGACGGTCGGGGTCGCTGTCAGCGATCCTCTCGGTCTTACAGCCCAGGCAATAGAAACGATCGGACGAAAAGAAGAGAATAAGCTGAGGAGAACCTGCGCACGTATTGAGGAGCTGATCGAAAAATACGGTGTAGACAAGATCGTGCTTGGTTTTCCGAAGCATATGAACAATGATATCGGGGAACGCGCTGAGAAGTCGCTGGAATTCAGAGACATGCTTCACCGCAGGACCGGACTTGAGATCATTATGTGGGATGAACGGCTGACCACAGTGGAGGCGGAACGGACCCTGATCGAGAGCAATGTGCGGCGGGAGAACCGCAAGAAACACATTGATCAGATCGCGGCAGTGTTTATCCTTCAGGGATATCTGGATTACCTTCACATGAAGAAGGCAGAAGAAAGAGCGGCGGAGTAGGCGTGGACAGTGATAAGGGGCATTTAAGATGGAAAAAATAAGATTTGCGTTCGCAGACGGGAGCGGGGAAGACGAGTTTTTTGTACTTGAGGAAACAAGGATAAACGGAAGTACATATCTGCTTGTCACGGATTCTGAGGAAGATGACGCGGAATGTCTGATATTGAAGGAGACAGAGGGACCTGCGCCCGGGGACGGCGTCTATGAGATCGTGGAAGATGAAACCGAACTTCTGGCAGTGTCAAAGGTGTTTGAAGAACTGCTGGAGGATGTAAGTATAGAAATGTAACATATTGAGGGGACACGGATGGAACAGAAAAAGACAGAGGAGCTGCTCAGGCAGAGACTCAAGGAGAAAGGGCTCAAGGTCACGCACCAGAGGCTCCTGATCCTCTCTGTGCTGGAGCAGAACAGCGGCAGCCATATGGCGGCGGAGGATATCTACGGGCTTGTGACGGAAGAACATCCCGAGATCGGGCTGGCGACAGTGTATCGGAC